>QNER01000081.1 GCA_003646175.1 Candidatus Parabeggiatoa sp. nov. 1 | reverse complement strand
ATCGTAACTACTCAGCACCAAAGGTGCGAATTATTATAGCTGGTGCTTTGAAAAGGCATTTAAAGCCCTGAAAGGGCGAATTATTATAGCCTGGGGCAACGCCCCAGGTACAAAAGGTGAAAAGGGTGCTGCCCTGGGCTTTAATAATGCGCCCTTTCAGGGCGGAGTAGTTACAAAATATCAAATTGTGACATTTTTTAGTCCTGTACATAGATAACTACAAAGATTATTTGCTTATGAAAGGATTAGATCGTAACCTCGAAAGTTCGTTATGTGATTTAAGAACACCTGAAACGATTTGAAAAGTGACGGTTTGATGTTTGGCATTGTTTTGATTTATGGTGGTGTTCATTCACTCGATGATGTCACGATCTTATCCTTTTTTATAAGTAATCCTTGTAGTTATATATTCGATGCGGAAAAACTTGATCATCGAGTATTTACCTATAGACGTTCAGATAAATTAGTTTCACAAATCAAAAAAATAAATGCTAATTTTTCAATAAATTAATTGATGCCAGTGTAAAATTATTTACCTGAAAAGCTATCGGCTCATATACCACACGTCTAAAAAATCTGTTTATTGCACAAATTCATTGAAATTGAACTATAATAAATACAACGGCTTTCAATTTAAGGCGATATCCTTTTGACGGATACTATCCCGTCTCAAGATAACATCCGTCGCCCAAAAGTGGATAGCTGGTACAACGATCTAGGAATTGACAATGACTAATCACTAACCTTAAGGAGCATAGAAGATGTTGAATCCTGTTAAAAAGGTAGCGAGTGGCATGTTTTATGTCACTGACATTTTTCGCAAAACCGATAAACGAGTGAAAGCAGAAGTGAGTCTGCTGTTGATTTTGTGCATGTTGGCGTTAGTCACGGCGAGTTGGGAAGAGATTGCCCATAATCAGTTTACCGGTAAGATGGAACAACAGACAACGGCTTACCTTGATGATACGCTGCATAAGGCAGGCGCGGCTTTTTTAATCGCCCGGGCACTTAACGCGACGATCTCCGTGATGCAAAGTTTTACGATGACACCTTTTATTAGCGAATTGTCACCGGGTGAAATCCTTGATCCAATCAATGATCTCGTTGAGCGTTTTTCTTTAGTCATGTTGGCAGTCACAGTGTCGATAGGCATACAAAAACTGTTGATGGAAATTGGTGTTTCCGTTGACATGACTTGGGTGATTTTATCCGCGCTATTTTTTGTGTTGGTCAGTCTCTTTGTTCAGACGAGAATCTCCAAACATCGGCTACGTCTGTTGGCTTATAAACTACTTTTGTTTGTCTTGTTAGTGCGTTTTGCCATTCCGGTGACGGGGCTTATTGGCTCATCTATTTCTGCCACTTTTTTGGCTGAAGAACGCGATGCCGCCACACAAGCCATTGAAGAGTCTAAGAAAAAAATATCGGAACTCACGGCAAAACAAGTGGCGAGTTCACCGAATGATAGCCTAGACAAGCTGAAACAAGATTCAGAAGAGATTGTTAGTCAAATCATTAAGTTGATTACGTTGTTTCTGTTTGAAACCATTTTGTTCCCGCTTTTGGTGTTGTGGGGATTGATTAAATTGTCTGGGGCGATATTTTATTCGCCGGTTTCGCTCAAGTCTGCGCAACCAAGTAAAGCTTAGTGCATTTGTTCCTATAGTCATTCGTTCCAAGTGAACCTTACGCAGGGCGCATTCCCAAAAAACGGGTCATTTTTTATAAGTCATTGATTGATAAAAAAGTTTATTTGAAGGTGCATATCGGCCGTTTAGCAAAATCAATGAGTTACATTAATGACCTTCAACAACGGAATGCGCCCCCTTACTCCAGATTCGTGCAAAGTTCACCGATAGTTTTTCAGTTAACTGTGAGTTAAATGTTCGGTTATAAACCTTCGATGTTTTGGAACGCTCTACGGATTTAAAGTCCTGAAATGGCGCATTAAAATTGGTTCCCAGGGCGCAGCCCTGGACTTTAATAAAGCGCCCTTTCAGGGCTGAGTAGTTACAAATAATCAACTAATTAGTGTTCATCCGGAAACTCAGTGTCAGGTCGATGAACAGAGAATTCTTGGGGTGTCGATAACTATTTCTCCAAAGTTATAGCGTTTCCCGATTGCATGAAATACCAAAATAGGTAAAAGGTAAAAAAATATAATTAATTTTAAAGGGGTTTTAAAGCACCGAAGGTGCGAAATTAATATAGCCAGTGTAACTACCTGGAACTAAAATGGTATTTTACGCAATCGGGAAATAGGTAAAAGGTAAAAAATATAATTAATTTTAAAGGGATTTTAAAGCACCGAAGGTGCGAAATTAATATAGCCAGTGTAACTACCTTCGGGAAATGCTATAACGGATACTATCCCTAAGAAGGGATAGCATCCGTTTCGTTACGTGATTTTTCTGAAAATCTACAGATGGACACTAAATTAAGAAGGTTGCCAATCACCATTAGCAATACGAGGATAGCTATAAGCTTTGTCATTGAGATAAATCCAAGCCTCAATGGCTTTACTGTCAACGATCACAGAAGTTAATTCTCGATGATAGTAATGTGGATGGCCTTCTAAATCATCCAGTTTTTTCAAGATAGCCTCATTAACTTCGTATACCTCACCTTTTGCTTGTCCCTGCCCCCGTATCGCAAATGGATAGTGGGGGCCGGCATAAAGATCAATTTGCTTTGCTATGGCAGGATATCCTTTGGCACTTTGCAACCAAGAATGGTTGTAACAGCCGCGTTTTAACGTGCCGTACACAAAAACTTGGTGCATTGTTGGATTGGTCATTGAGCGTACTCCCCTGTTTTTATTGCACATAAGCCATTAAAAGCGTACCACACCACATACTTATGAGCGACAAACATCCTAACCTGAATTACGAATTTTACTTTCTCTTTCAAATTGAATTTGACTATGCGATTAAACATGGGCAAGAGCCTTTGTCTTTAGCTAATCATTTTACGCAAGAAAATCTCCATAGCCTCAAAATTGATAAAGATAAACGCCTATTCCGCTATACCCCGCCACTCACCGATACTGGTAATCCGCCACCGTTAGACGAATGGGAAAAACATTTGCAACAAGGCTGGGCACAGATTCTGGCTTGTTATACTGACGCTTTTCAGCAAATCACTGACGCGCAGATTTCTATAAAACCAAGGCTTGACAAGAAACTGGGTTTTTTTCAACCACTGCAAGCATTTATGGGCGTAGCAATGCTGATCATGGATGAAACCTTGGATGCTCACCAAATTAGCTTTGATACGACTGAAGGTAAAGTCACTTTTAAACCCAGCACGCAAAAAACGCCAGCAGAGAAAATACTGCTGAAAGTGACGGATAAATTTGGTGAACTCACCGACAGTCTAAAAACACCAGCAACCGTTGAGGAATTTCAGCCGGTACATCACCCGGCTGCGATGGAACATTGGCAAATCCAACTTGATCCCACACAGCCGCCCCAATTAGCCTTAATGCAAGTGGGCGAAATTCATCCCAATCCAGTGTTTGCTGTTTATGGTTTAGCACATGGTATTTTACCCACGGCTGCCGATTGGCCTCATCAATTACAAGGTTTTTTGTGTAGTGGCAAAGGCGTATGCTACCTCGTATGATTGTGCAAAAATGGCAATTCAAACGCTTAGACATCGCTGCCGAACAATTGCGGCGACGGCTGGATGCCAAAAACGATTTTTATCAAGAAAAAGACGATGCCCGTTTGGAATGTGCGAGTAATAAGCAATTAGAAAGAGACTTGCGCGACATGAATCACGTCAGTGCCGAGGCGAAACAAGTCTTAACACGATTAGACGCGGGGATAAAAACCTTAGAAATCAATCATCATCATTTAGAAAGACATTTGCAACGCAGTGGGCAAGTTTGGCAAAGCTTGGATGACACGCTTCCAGATGAGAAGTGCAATTGGCAATTAACGTGGGAATACGAGATGTACACGCCTTTGTCAGACGGCTTTGATTTGGATAAACGTCACTTGCAAAATCATGCCACGTATATTCAAGATGCGTTGGTTTACTTAGACAGTATTCGCGCTCGTTGGCAATTGCATTTGGAAGGACGGCGTTTACAGTATGGATTTAATATCCAGATTATGCTATTGGTTTTAACATTTATCGCCTCTTTTACTGGCATCATTGCTTTTATCACGCAAAATCCAAAATACATTACCTTTTTTTTTCAAGGCTTAATTGATGAGCCACAACAATTTATTGAAATGGGGCATCTTTTACTCATTGGTGTTAATGTGATTATTTTGATATTCTTGGTGTTGCCGTTTTTTTATCTTTACATGAAGTTGCTGTGGAAAAAATTCCGTTGTTTTATGCGGCAACAGCGGGAGAGTTTATTCTGAGCTCTATTTTATCTGAAAACGTCATAAAATTCTGTAACTGATTTATTTTACAAGGCGAACCTGGTACGAAAAAACTTTGTTCTTTTAAATTCGTTTCAGGCGAATCTTCTACGAAACCGCGCGTGATGAGATAGGAGTACAAGGCGAACCTGGTACGAAAAAATTTTGTTCTGATTGAAATATAACATTATCAAGTTAAAAACCATCAGGTTGATTTGGCGGGCGCATTGTGATGAAACATTTACAGTAAACTGATTTATTATCAGTAAGTTACATTGATTTTTGAAAGAACAAATAAATGACATTTATATGGCTATAAACGAAAGGCGAGACACTGGATTTGTCGTTGCGATGAAGGGTAGCCATACTTAATTTTATGATTAAGATTAGTTATTTTAATCCAAAAAAATTGACTTTTTGTGGGGGGGTTAGGATGTTCTGCAATAACATTATGAGTTTATTGAAACTTTGTTATGGTTAAGATTAGTCATTTCCATCCAAGAAACACTTGACATTTTTTGTGAAGGCTTTAGCAAGCCATTTTTATAAACCCTTAATTTAGGAAAAATTTTCTCTCCCCCCCCCTATCTCTTAGGCAGTTTATTAAAATCAATCAGTTACATTAACTACCCTTCAATAAGGGAATGCGCCCATTGAATGGTAGGTAACAAAAAAACGTTGCATACCTTACTCGACTAGCTATAACAGCTAATCGCACTACCTGAAAAGATTGAAGGATAGGAATCATAAATGAAAAAAGTTATCTTAATCATATCAGGTTTTATTCTAATAAGTTTCATTCTAACTAGTTGTGCTATTACACCAAAAATGGCAACGGATATTGATGACAAGAGGTGTAACTTAATAACAAAAAAACTAGAACTAGAAATGAGCGAGCCCCTGTCTCTTAATTGTTCTCTTAACGAGATAGTATTATGCTTAGGCATTGGTGCATTGTTTACTGCAACAACCGGTATCATTTCAGGCTCAATAGTATTGGTTGGAAACACTATCCATTGGCTAGAAAAACCAGGAAAATGTAATGATAGCTTTATCAATACATATGTTACAAAACACAACCAGTTTTTATTAGAACAAAATGGACAATTAGTTGAGCTTACGGAATAACATATAAACTAAGCTAGTGCAGGAAAGCGGAAATCCTCGTATCACCCCCCGCCAATGTCTAAAAGCTCAAGTACCCTAAAGGGTACTACAAGAAGGTTAGTAGGCTTTAGGACTAAACAGGCCTTTTAGATTTGTCCAAATGCTATTTCGGGGCTGCAAAGTCAAGCGCGTATCGAACTCAAAATCCACCACTTCATTTTTGTTCCTTAATTTGTTATGGTTAAAAACCACTTTTCCCTGTCAAGGGGCTTTTTTAATGAGACCCTCCACCCAATAAATCCGTTCTCAGTCCTAATATCCTGACTCTTCATTCCAAACAAATTTTTTTCACGGATTTTGACAAGAAAAAAACGAATCGCAGATTGAAGGGAAAGAAAACGACGTTTTTTTTTAACTGGTTCAAAGAATGGTTCAAAGAAAGTAAATCACATATTAGGGAAATGTGCAAATTGCCCATCAGCGAAGCTAAAATGAGGCGGGAAAAGGTGGGTTGAAGGGTGGAGGTTTAGGGGATTATGGAGAGGCAGAACTATTTATAGAAAGGATTAGAAAGAATTTGATAACTATTTTTTACATCAATAACTGATGTTACGCACATTGCTTCGACGATGTCACAGTTTGTGCAATAAAGCGGAAAGTTCCATACCATGATGATGTTTGGTGAAAGGGCTTGCGCAAGCCACCCTGCGCGGGGGATTGCCCCTACAATATATAACTAAATGTAGGGGCAATCCTTTATGGTTGCCCTTCTGGACTCATTTTGAAGCGTTGTGCGTAACATGAGTTTTTAAATGAAATGCGAAGGCCGTTGTTTGCTATTCGCGATTTTAGAAATTATGAGTGGCCGTTAAATGAAATGCGAAGGCGGTGCGAAGCGGTTGTTTGCTATTCGCGAGTTTAGAATTATTGATGGCCGTTAAATGAAATGCGAAGGCGGTTGTTTGCTATTCGCGATTTTAGATTAATTATGGCCGTTGAATGAAAGGGGCAACCGCGAAGGATTGCCCATCTCTTCATTAAGTTTTTGCACGCAAAAACTTTTGCTTCGATTACAATATATAACGAGATGTAGGGGCAATCCTTTATGGTTGCCCCGATTGACTCTCGAAACAAGCGTTGTGCGTAACATGAGTATCAAAGTAAAATACAATAGAATTTTTCTGATTATAAGTACCGAAGCACAAATTTTCAGGTATTTTGTGCCCACCAATGTCTTTTCTTGCCCACCTTAAACCATAAAAATGGTGGGCAACCAAAAAAATGTTGGGCAACCAAAATTCATAATACCTGAAAATTTATGGTTCAGTACTTTTTGGGTTGAAACTTTGTTTACCCTTTAAAATTAGGCATTGATATGTGAAAAGTTTTTGAAATAGGGGTAGTTTTTTATTAAGGCGTACACGCATATACGCTGCCAAAACCTTTTTTGAAGAGGGCGTTTTTGAACATAATATGTCTACTATTAGAATCAAAGTGTGATTGATGCTATTGGGGTTTTGAAGAGGGTGTCTTTGAACGCCCTATTTTTCGATGGATTTAAAAAATCAACAAAAAAAGTGATAATCAGGTAATTTTCATCCAAAAAACACTTGACATTTTTTGTGAAGGCTGATAGATGTTCTGCAATACATTATGAGTTTATAGAAACTTTGTTATGGTTAAGATTAGTCATTTTCATCCAAGAAACAAACGCTTGATATTTTTTTGTGAAGGCTTTAAAAGACTTTGCAATACATTGTAAGTAGTCGATAGACTGGTTGGCAACAACCGTTTTCTCACACTGAAACTTGAACATCAGACAAAAAAACTGACAAGGTGCTGGTGCAGGATAGCATAAATATCCAGACTACCCCGAAATCCGATTTTTCCCCAAAATCGGATTTCTTGCCTTTCATTTCTGGGTGGTACCGAAATTTGAGATTTGAGAAATCCTATTTTTCCCCAAAATCGGATTTCTTGGCTTTCATTTCTGGGTGGTACCGAAATTTGAGAAATCCGATTTTTCCCCAAAATCGGAGATCGAAGCTCTGTGATTTAAATAGAACCACTTTAAGCCTTATATGATGGGGTTTTATGGTTTTGTTGAAAAAGTGCTTGACCGTTTTTAAAAGCAAGCCAATGCGCGTCTAAAAGAAGGGCATCCCTTAACTCATTACCGGTACTGAACTCCTAACTACTATAGTTTTCCAGAAAAATCCGTTAAACCTAAACCTCAGAGGTTTGCAAAACCTCTGAGGTTTTTGACCAAAATATTTATCTGGAATACTATATTAATTGAATGGGGGCGATGAAAAAAATGGGAATGCGCCCCCACAGAGCCCCTCTCAAGAAGGGACTTAAGACGCAACTCCTGTTTCAACATTATAGAGAGAGGAAAATTTATGAAAAAAAAAAGGGTTGAAATATCTGCTGATAAGTTTGGGTGGTATGGGGATAGTTGGTTTTGTTCCAATGAACAATATCGCATCAGCCTATGAACCGCCTAACATTATCTTATTGATGAGTGATGACCAAGGCTGGAAGCAGACTGGGTATTATGGGAGTTCTACAGTACTCTCACCGAATTTAGATGCGATGGCTGCTTCTGGATTGCAACTCAATCGTTTTTATGCAACGGATCCGGTATGTTCACTTACTCGTGCGAGTGTCTTAACCGGATGCCATCATAATCGCCATGGTTGTCTCAATGTGAAAAATTGTGTACTGGATACTCAGGAAACCACATTGGCGGAAGCGGTTAAGCAAGCTAATTATGTCACCGGCCATTTTGGAAAATGGCACATTGGCAATTTGAAAGGCCCCAAATCTTCTTTACCAGGGGATAATGGATTTGACCAATGGGTATCGTCCAAGCTCATTTTCGATCTGGATGCAACCGATTTTGTGCGTAACGGCGAAGATGAACCCCAAATCGAAGGAGACGGTTCCGACTTTATTGTTAAAGAAGCCATTTCGTTTATCGAAGAGGCTGTCAACAATGGCGATAAATTCTTGGCGGTGATTTGGTACGCAACCCCTCATTACCCATGGAGTGCTCTCGATTCCGATAAAGCCTTATTTAGTACTCTGAGCGAAGAAGAACAAAATTTTTATGGTGAACTCTACGCAATGGATCGCAGCATCGGAACTTTACGGGAAAAGCTGAAAGCATTAGGCATCGAACAGAATACGCGGCTTTGGTTTATGAGTGACAATGGTCCAACGAACAAGAACCCGGACAATCAAGCGAGTGGGGCTTTAAAAGGCGGAAAGGGGGAACTCTGGGAAGGGGGTATCCGTGTACAGGCAGTGTTCGAGTGGCCTGAAGTGATGACTTCTGCCACCAAAACCAATATACCGGTTAGCACCTTGGATATCTATCCGACAATCTTGGATATTCTCAATATCACCGTAGAAAATCAGGCGGAACTGGATGGTGCCAGCATTTTACCGTTGCTAGAAGGCACCATGACTGAACGAACGGATGCCATTCCTTTCTGGTTCGACTCAAGTATAGATACTTTAACCGGTATTGATGTGGGCCATGCGGTGTGGATGACTGAACAGTACAAACTGCATAAAATTGTGGATACTTCAGGCATTGTAGAATATCAATTGTATGATATGAAGAACGATGCTGTTGAAAAAACTGATTTGTCGCTCACTGACACTTCAGTATTGGAACCGATGAAAACCATTTTGGATACTTGGCAACAAACGGTTTTGGCCGATTTCAGTGAAACCGACGAAACCGCGCCAAATGATCCTGCAGCCACCGCAATCATGGCAGAAAGTGACACCCTGTTTAGTTGGGCAGAACCAAACTTTCCAACCTATTTCAGTCCACCGAATGCGGTAACTCAGTCCATAGAAGGTTATTTTGCCCGTTACTATAGCGAAACCGACACTTGGCTGGCTACCAAAGAAGGTATAGTCTATGTTTATGGCATACTCTTTAATGACATACCGCCAGTTGGGCTTTCAATCAAAACCGTTGGTATGGTAACAGACTATATTCCAGCAACCCATTATAGTTATGTCGTGGTGGATGCTGGCCAATCCGTGCTGTATAACAACAACGCCACGCTGACCAGTGTACAACAAGGCGAGCCTTTCTTTGGCCAAGATGCCAATTACTTCGGTACGCCTTTTAGCTATACCGACAATGGCGATGGTACAGTCAGCGATAACAATACCGGGCTGCTATGGGAACAGGCACACCATGGGGAACGCTTATCCTATTACAGTGCCAAAACCGCGTGTGAAAGTCTTGAACTGGGTGGTCATACCGACTGGCGTTTGCCCACCTTGAAAGAACTGTTTTCTTTGGCAGATTTCAGAGGCTCGCAATGGAAAGAGGGACATTTCTATCTTGATGGCAATGTCTTTGACTTTGATTATCCTGATTCTGTGGCTGACAGCGACCAATTTTCAAGTCATACGGTTCAGATGATGGGGCAAACTTGGTCCAGCACGATTTACATTGGCGATCACATGAATAATTCCAATATGGAAGCAGCCTTCTTCTTCAACTTCTTAGACGGGCATATCAAGCAAGCACCGACTTCAAAGAACACGCTTTTTTACCGCTGCGTGCGCGGTGACGGATACGGTGAAAATGAGTTTGCGGATAATGGTGACAGCACTGTGACTGACAAGGCGAGCGGATTGATGTGGCAACAGGCCGATGATGGTACCGGCCGCAACTGGCAAGATTCCCTAGCCTACTGTGAAGGCTTGGAACTGGCTGGGCATAACGACTGGCGTTTGCCGGACATCAAAGAGTTGCAAAGTATCGTGGACTACACACGCCATGATCCCGCGATTGATCCGGAAGTATTTACTCAAACTGACCCAGAAGGCTGGTTTTGGTCAGGTACCACGCATGGTGACAATATCACGACCGGGAGTTATATCTGCTTTGGCAAATGCGATTCTAAAGAGGGTGTTGATACCCACGGCGCTGGCGCACAACGCTCCGATCCCAAAGTCGGCTCTTCGGCTGATTATCCTAACTTTGGCGGCGCTCAGGACGATGATGTACGCATTAACAATTATGCCCGCTGTGTACGTGGTGGCAATGTCTCGCTCAACTTCGACAGCTTTGATTTGGAGACTGCTGGCAGTTCACCGGGCGGTTCCAGCGGTAACGAAACGGCAGCAAAGGAAGTCCCAGCAGAAGCGGTTGCGGCCTGTTCCACTCTAAATAAGGGAGATGCTTGCTCTTTCCAGAGATCAGAGAAGACGACAATCAGTGGTATCTGCAGCACGATACAAAGTTCATTAATTTGTGTGCCGCTGTAGAGCTAACGGCTAGGGCAAGATCGCTCCCGTTTCCATACCACTACCGCCTGTAGCTCAACCTCATGGCTAAAGAGCTATTGTAGGTTAAAGCAGACGGGGCAGTCTTGTAGTGCCCTGATGCGGTACAATAGTTCTTTAGACAAGTTGGTGGGGGTGGTACGGGAATTTCCGCTATCCTGCACTAGTGCAAGATCGCTCCAATTTCCGGTTCACCCAAAAAATTGAGTCACTCGTTGGTTTTTCGGTTTTTTTAATTCACAATTCGAGGCAAACGTTTTTGTGCATAAAAACTTTTGCCTCGAATACTCTTCTTCGCTTAACTCTTGGTTTTTTGCCCATTCTAGCGTGTTTTGTAATGCTTGTCCTCGCAACTGGTAGGATTCATCCTGAGCCTTGGAAGCTTTCCACGCATTAAATGTTTCTGCGTAAGGACGTAATGCTGCTATAGTTTTTCAGAAAAATAAGCTATAACGGATAGTATCCCGCTCGATGGGATGCTATCCGTGAAGTTATTATAATTTATCTTTACGCTTAACGACTAAACCGGCAAAGCGGAGTTCTAGTTGTTCGCGGGAATCGTCGGCTAAAATCCCCGGTGTGCAAGTCAACCTTGCATTCCCGTTTTTTCCGCCTTCGTTCCAGGTTCACTTTCAATGATTTTGGTGTGTACCAATTGTTCAATCCATGCGGTTTCTTGCCCTTCAGGAATGTGCCCTTCAGTTTTTCTGATGAATTTGCAGAGTTTTTGACTCAATAAAGGTTGTCCACCTGTCCAATCCAATACCATTTGCAACACGGCTTCAGGGTGACTGGTTTTTGCCGCTAAGCCTGGCATTAATGGCATCGCTTCGTCTTCTTGACAATGTCAATTTATCATTCGTTTCAGGCGAACCTGGTACGAAAAACGGCTCTTCTCAGGAGTACAAAGCGAACTTTGTACGAAAAACGGCTATTCTCAGGAGTACAAGGCGAACCTGGTACGAAAAACGGATCTTCTCAGGAGTACAAGGCGAACCTGGTACGAAAAACTTGGTTTTTATTGAAATGTGACATTGTCAAGCGCGAACTTGGTACGAAACCGGGCGTTATTTCTAGGAGTACAAGGCGAACCTTGTACGAAAAAGCCGCGTGATGATTGAGATGTGACATTGTCAAGCTAAAAAAGTTATTTTAAATGGATACTATCCCTTGGAGAAATAGCATCCGTAAACGGCCTCTAAAAATTCTGATTTTTCCAGCGTTTGGCATCAAGTCGTGAGATTGTCATGGCTACTCATTAAAATGGTTATCGTGTGAATGCCGCTGCGTAAGCTAGGCTTGCTTGTATCGCATCTTTCGTCAACGAGGGATAACGGTGTATGATTTCATCAACAGTGACACCGGCTGCAAGATTATCAAGCACAATACCATGATTGATGCTGTAGTCATTCAGATAAATAGAATGGGGTAAGCGCAAGCACGTACCCCGATGCCCAAACGACACTTGTTTGGAAGGAACACAGAAGGGGATACGTTAGCCAGTGTAGAATGGTTAGAACGTAGCGAAAATCATTGGTTGAGGAAAGGACACTTCCGTGATGGTAGTGTTATCTTCCATTTTGCAAGGCAACTTTGGGGTTAAGGCCTAAGAATGCGGCCCATCATTTTCATTTTTAAAATCTCCCCACACTGCTCTATTTCTTTCTTACGTTCAGCATAGCAAGTTGAATATCCATTAGTTCCCTCCAAGTTTAAACAAGTACAATACTCATCATAACCCTTTGCAATCATTATACAACTCGTAAAATTAACGTCAGGAAGATAAGCAGACATATAAGCTGAATCGAGAATCGGTTTACACTTAGACTTTAACTCGTTATGCCGAGACATCGCTATTTGAATGACTTTGTCCACGCCCGCTAACTGGGGTGACTTTTTCCTCGCCGCTTCAACATCGGCTAATATAACACGATCAATGTCAACCGGGTTGTCGATCAATTTTACCGCGATTTGATATTCATTAATCGCCTCATCAATTGCCCCCTTGTGTAATAAAACCAGGGCCAAGTTTGCTCGAATCCAAACTTGATTAGGGGCCAAACCAAGTGCTTGACGACTGGCTAACTCTGATCGACTGAGATCATTTTCCTCATAATGCCACCATCCAAGACTTCCAAGTACTTGCGCTTGAACCAGCGGATCAAGTGTAGGAGATGTGACCAATTCCTGAGCATCGGCGATGGCATCACTTCGATTCCCAATATCTGAGTGAATATGCATTCTAATAGCCAATGCTTTCTCTTTGATATCATTGGGTAAAATCCATAGTTCAAGAATGGCGTTAAGTTCTGACATTGCCGCTTCAACATTTCCAGCTTTAGTCCAAGTATCGACTCTCTCCAACCTTTCTTCGGCCGGTTTTGTTGACCAATACCACCACGCCGAAAAACCGATGACAACGCTAAGTACCATCACTGTGATGATAATCAGCTTCTTTTTTCGCATTACTTTCACCTCCGTTATTTCCGTCATGAATGCCCAACAAGTAGAAACTTTTAATTCGTTTCTTTGCGGCCGGAATGATTGCCCCAACGCACCGCATCAAGTCAAATATATTACCACACAACTTTAAAAAGGCATTGAGGGCAATAATTAAAGCAAAGCACATTACCCGGGTATTGTCCAGCCCATCCTCAAAAAAAGCGAATCCACCGAAATTACATTATCATAATTATGTGAATAGCATTGAATTGAAAAACGAGACTATTTTGGCGGTGCCCATTGACACCGCTTCAAAGGGCCACTAATTTTTTATTCCAATGTTAAAAGAAAATTAACAGGGCAATCAACTGGACTTTTTGAGATGGCAAATAGCTAATTAATTTAATTAATTTATAATAACCAATTAATCATTCGCAATTTGTGCTGCCCAAGCTAAAGCTTGGACTCCGAACAAAATATAATGCAAATTAATGATTTAAATTGAGTACAACGAATCCCAGAAATAAGCGAATGGGGAAAATAAGCTTGACTACCCACAACCCATTGAAAAATTTCAGCGATTTTTTTAAAGGTAACGGCGGGGGTAGTTAACTCATTAAACTTCTGAACTACCGATAATCAGAAATCATCAGAAAATTTTCGTGTTTAAATTCGTTTATTTATGGGATTAGTTGTACTTGACTTTAGGTGGTAAGGCAAAGTGCCACAAAGTACAGCGAAAAACGAAAACATGTTATCCAAACATGTTATCCTTATCTGAACTTTTCGTGGACTAAGCATTCCTGCGACTGATGTTATCCACCCGCAAATGGGTGGGCTAATATAATAGATATTAATACCGTAATAAGTAAGTGCTTGATTTTATTCTATTCAAAAAAAATAGCATAAATAAATCCATGGGTTATGTTAAATTAGTATAAATGCTAATAATCCAAGTATATGGATATAGTCTAAAAAAATATCCACTTATGTTGACAATATAGACAAATGGTGACGACACGTTTTCTTAGAAACCTAAAGTAATTTAGGCCAATAGGAAGGATTCCAGAATATTAGGAATTACAATTATGTTATTTATAGGGATGAAAGGCTACCCTTGCTGTATTACTCAGT
>QNER01000080.1 GCA_003646175.1 Candidatus Parabeggiatoa sp. nov. 1 | reverse complement strand
TTCGTGGCTTTTGTCGATCATCGCAGTGGTATTTGTGCTGATTGCACTCTATTTGGTAGGTTGGATAGCAACGCGAGTGATTGGTAAAAAGATCATCAGTGCGTTTGATTTACTTATGAACCGTGTGCCTTTTGTAAAAGATATCTATGGTTCTATCAAGAAACTGATGTCGGTATTACAAAAGAAACCCGATGGTGCCCAACGAGTGGTTCTCATCAATTTTCCTTCACCGGAGATGAAGACGGTAGGATTTGTGACACAAATTTTGGTGGATGACGATACCGGGCAAAAAATCGCTGCTGTTTATGTTCCAACCACCCCCAATCCGACCTCTGGCTATTTGGAAATCGTGCCTTTGGATAAAATAGTTCCGACAGATTGGACAATGGACCAGGCAATGACTTTTATCGTTTCAGCAGGCGCGGTGGCCCCTGATCATCTAAATTACACTAAGGGTGCTAAAACCGAAAACATCGATTAGAGATTGGGAATTGGGAACCGGGAATAATTGGGCACTGGGGCCGTTGAATGGGATTGTTCTTGTAGGGGCAATCCTTGTTATAAACCTTCATGGTTTTTTCAACGCTTTACGGTTTTGCCCTACACCCATATTTAAAATCTCTTTCATGCAAAGTTTTCAAGTAAGGTAACTCCCAAATAATAATATACCAAGGGTTCGATATTTTCCCCCAGGTTGCACCTTTTCAGATGTAGGGTGGGCAAGGTCTTTTTCTTGCCTACCTTAAGCATGTAGGGGGCCGGCAAGTTTTTTTTTGCCTTAAGCATGTATAGTTTGTAAGAATACTAATTTCAGTTAGAAACCTTCAAGGTTTTAGAAACCTTGAAGGTTTTGCCCTTTTTTTGTAGCCGAAGATGGTGGGCAAGAAAAGGCCCTGGGTGGCCTACAAAAAAACGTGACATCAAATTGAGGCCACACTCAACAATTCACCATTCACCATTCATCATTCATCATTCATCATTCACCATTCCCCCTAAAATGGCATCCCTGGCGGTAGCTTGTTCCCCATTCCCTGCGGTAACCTACCCTTCATACCACGCATAAGTCCTCCCATCCCGCGTTTTTTGGAAACTTGCTTGAACATCTTTTGCATCTGAACAAATTGCTTCAGTAGGCGATTGACATCGGGTATTTGCGTCCCCGAACCCTTAGCAATACGACGTTTGCGGGAACCTTTGATGATGCTGGTATTTTGCCGCTCAAGGGGAGTCATCGAGTTGATAATCGCTTCCATGCGAATGATTTCTTTATCGTTTATCAGTCCCTTGGCTTTTTCAGGGATTTGATCGATACCTGGGATCTTGTCCATCAAACTTGTCACGCCGCCCATGCTTCGCATTTGGATCAATTGGGCGCGAAAATCTTCAAGGTTAAAACCTTTCCCCTTTTTGAGCTTGCCTACAAATTTGTCGGCTTGTTCCTTATCAACAGTGCGCTCGGCATCTTCAATTAAGGTCAGAACATCACCTTGGCCGATAATTCTTGACGCAATACGATCCGGGTAAAAGGGTTCCAACGCAGTGGTTTTTTCGCCCACGCCGAGAAATTTTATCGGTTTCCCGGTAATCTGCCGCACTGATAAAGCGGCACCACCACGCGCATCGCCATCCGTTTTGGTGAGAATGACACCGGTTAAGGGCAAAGCTTCGTCAAAAGCTTTAGCGGTTTTTGCCGCATCCTGCCCCGTCATGCTGTCTACCACAAACAAGGTTTCAGTTGGTTGAGTTGCCGCATGTAACTCCTTAATTTCAGTCATCATTTCGTCGTCAATATGGAGACGACCTGCGGTATCAACTAACAACACATCAGCAAATTGTTTGCGCGCATGCGAGATGGCCGCGGTGGCAATATCCACCGGTTTTTGGCTCGTATCACTCGGAAAAAATTGGGCCCCCACCTCAGTAGCTAGGGTTTCCAATTGCTTGATAGCGGCCGGGCGATATACGTCACAACTGACCACCATGACTGATTTTTTCTTACGATCCATCAGCCAATGGGATAATTTGGCAATCGTAGTGGTTTTACCAGAGCCTTGTAGCCCGGCCATCAATACCACAAGGGGCGCGGGCGCGTTTAAATCGAGTTCTTCACAGCGTTCACCCATTAGCTGGGTTAATTCGTCACGCACGACTTTAATCAGGGCTTGTCCCGGTGTCAGACTGCCAATGACTTCTTTGCCAACTGCCTGTTGTCGCACTTTTTCAACAAATTCTTTAACAACGGGCAACGCAACATCGGCTTCCAACAATGCCATACGCACATCACGTAGTGCATCTTTAATATTCTTTTCGCTCAGCCGCCCTTGACCACGCAATTGTTTCAGGGTTTTGCCGAGACGCTGGGTAAGACTATCAAACATTGATTAACCTCATGGTTTATTTTGGATTTTCAATAGCATAACGGATAGTATCCCTTCAAGGGATGCTATCCGTCACCACTTGTGAACGGGCGCATTTCTATTTTTGTCTGAATCAGGATTTTCAGGCGGCCAGGATTTTCAAGCACTGGGATCGTATCGTTAGAAAGCTTCAATTTCGAGGGCTTGCGCGGGGGATTGCCCCTACCAAAAAACCGAACTGTAGGGGCAATCCTTTATGGTTGCCCTTATGTCATTTATTGATTTGAATTAATCCCATTCAACAACCCCAGTGCCTATTTTCAGGATAAAACCTAAAATAAATACAGTGAATTAAGAGCCTATCCGAAAACTCACCTGCTTTACAGAAAAACAATAGGTTACGATCACCGTCATGCGGCTTTTAGAGGTTTTCGGATAGCCTCTAAGTACAACTTCTGGGCGAAAAAAACGAATGACGGAATGGCGAACTCAACCTAAGTGCTTAGAATTCAACGCGAATTTAATTCGTTTATTTCGCAAATTCGTTGTACTCAACTAAACTGATAGGTGCTAAGCCCTTTCCCCTTTCCCCTTAATTCTTAAAGGCTTCTAAGGTTTCCGTGATTTCTAACCACATTTCTTCAGTGTTTTCTAATTGTTCAACTAATGCCGCTTGTTGACGTATATATTCTTTGACCTTGTCTTTATCATCATAAATACTTGGATCAGCCAGCAATGCTTCCACTGCCGCTTTTTCAGCCGTCAGTTTATCCAAGTCTTTTTCCACCTGTTTAAGACGATTTTGCAGCGGGCGGCGTTGCTCGCGTTGTTGCGCGTCCGCACGTTTTTTCTCTAAACGCGTTTGTGGTTGAGTCGCATTTCCGCCTCCTTTGGAAGAAGAAACCGGGGTTAGAGAGGAATTACGTTGTTCTGCACGATGTTCAAATAGCCATTGCCGATAATCTGCTAAATCACCATCAAACGCTTTGACGCGCCCGTTTGCTACTAACAGTAATTGATCCGTCGTGGTGCGTAATAAATGGCGATCATGGGACACAATCACTAATGCCCCCATATAGTCTTGTAAGGCTAAGGTGAGCGCGTGGCGCATATCTAAGTCTAAATGGTTAGTCGGCTCATCTAATAATAATACATTGGGCCGTTGCCATACCAGTAAAGCAAGGGCCAGACGTGCTTTTTCGCCCCCCGAAAATGGCGCAACCGGCTCGACTGCCATGTCCCCGACAAAACCAAAACCGCCCAGAAAACGACGCAATGATTGTTCAGTCGCGTTGACATCCAAACGTTGGATATGTTGTAAAGGGCTATCTTCAGCGCGCAATTGCTCCAATTGATGTTGGGCAAAATAGCCAACTTGCAAGCCATCTCCCAAAGTGCATTCCCCTTGCAGTAGCCCTAGTTGCCCCGCCAACAGTTTAATCAAAGTGGATTTGCCCGCCCCATTCGGCCCCAACAAGCCAAAACGCAAGCCGGGGCTAATCCGCAAATTGAGGTTTTCAAGTATCGGGGTATTTTTATAACCGACGCTGACTTGATCCAAATAGATTAACTGATTTGGCATCTGCGCTGGCGATTGTAAGCTAAAATGAAACGGCGAATCAACATGGGCGGCGGCAATTTGTTCCATCCGTGCCAACGCGTTGATACGACTTTGGGCCTGTTTTGCCTTAGTCGCTTTGTAACGAAAACGATCAATAAACGATTGTATATGCGCTATTTCCCGTTGTTGTTTTTGATAGGCCGCTTGTTGTAACGCCAATTTTTCGGCGCGTTGGCGTTCAAAGTCATCATAATTACCGGTATATAAATTAATGGTTTGCTGTTCAACATGGGCAATGGTACCCACCACATTATCCAAAAAATCACGATCATGGGAAATTAATAGCAAGGTGCCGGGATAACGTTTTAACCATTGCTCAAACCATAGCACTGCATCCAAATCCAAGTGATTCGTTGGTTCATCCAACAACAGCAAATCGGAGCGGCTCATCAAAGCACGCGCAAGATTTAAACGCATTCGCCACCCGCCCGAAAATTCATTGACTGGCTTTTCATCTTCAGTCACGGCAAAACTTAAACCGTGCATAAGCTGCGCCGCTCGTGCCTGTGCAGTATAACCATCAATTGCGTCAAACTGGGCATGTAAACTCGCCTCGCGCATCCCATCACCGGCTTGTTGCGCTGCCACTAACTTGGCTTCAATTTCACGCAATTCTTGATCACCATCCAATACATACTCAATTGCTGGTGTGGAAACGGCGGGCGTTTCTTGGGCGACATAGGCAATCGTTAAGTGAGGTGGCAATTCGACTTCACCCGCGTCTTGATGTAATTCACCAAGCAACAACGCAAATAAACTGGACTTGCCACAGCCATTGGCACCAATCAAGCCGACTTTTTGGCTGGCATTGATGGTGATATTAACTTGATTTAATAATGGTTTTATACCACGTTGTAAGGAAAGATTGCGTAGGGTAAGCATGTAACTCTTTATTTTTTAATTTGCGTTTTAGTGAAAACGGGTACTATCCCATCGAGGTATAGCATCCGTCAACATTTCGTGCGTGATTGTTCAGGAGTACAAGGCGAACCTTGTACGAAAAAAAGGCCGATTCCTCATTCGTTTCAGGCGAACCTTGTACGAAAAACGCACAGTCCCCCATTTACCCCAAAAAAAAATTTTCCGCCTTCGGCGGAAAAATAAAGTGTAAAAATCTTTTCCGCCTTCGGCGGAAAACTAAAGTGTAAAAGCATAAAGTGTGTGTAAAAAATAGCCAACTCAAACTGTAAAAGAGAAGAGTAAATAGGGTAGAGTGCTATAAAACTCCACGCAACCGCCACAACACGCACACCCCTGCCGCCGACGCGGTTCCCCGACGATCTCCCGTCACGGTCGGCCTATCGGCAGAGGCCAGGGAAGCCGATGAGCGAGCCGCCACGAAGCAGACGTATACTTTCATCCCATTTTTTAGAAAAAAGGTTAGCTAATGACCATTTTTCATATTTTTGTTCCAGCCAAGCACTGCCATCCGTGGGTGCGCCATAGTAACTTCCATACCATAAGTCAGCGCACCATTCCCAAACATTTCCATGCATATCATATAAGCCAAAGGCATTAGGGGGAAAGCTACCTACATCGGTTGTTTCACCGCGAGACATACTATAATTGGCTAACTCAGTGGTTATCGTTTCGCCAAAGTAAAAGGGCGTAGTCGTGCCAGCGCGACACGCATACTCCCATTCGGCTTCACTGGCCAAACGATATTCTCTGTTAGTTTTTTCTGACAACCGTTGACAAAATTCAACAGCGTCATGCCATGAAATTGTTTCCACCGGACGCTTTTCGCTTCATATCTGGCCTGTTTTTTTTCGCGATGGGTGATTTCGCCTTGAGCATTGACAGTAACGACTTCAAAAGCAAAAGTTTTTTGTGCTAAAGCTTTTAAGCGTTGTTGGACCTCATCGGCATGTTTTTTGAGCGTATTGCCGTTTAAATAGGCTTGATAAGCAGCTTGAGTGTTTTGTTGGCAAGCATTTTGCCACGCTGTTTCATCCGCTTGTCTTTGCTGCTCGGCTTGACGTTTCTTAGCCAAATCGGCCTTTTCTATCAGACTTTGTATCCGCTGCTCTGCTTCATCGGCATGGTTTTTCAGCGTGTTACCCTTTAAATAGGCTTGATAGCCGGCTGCGGTGTTTTGTTGACAAGCACTTTGCCAAGCTTGGTTATCCTTTTGATGGGTTTCGCGCAGCGAAGGGTGGTTTACATTGCGGTGGGTTTCGCTCCGCGAAGGGTGGTTTACCTTTTGTAAGCGTTCTAATACTGTCGCAATGTCAGGACGTTCAGCCGGATCAATTTCGACACAATCTTCCAGTAATTCATGCAGTTCGGCGCAACGTTCGGGCAGATATTTTTGGCGAAGATTAGATTTGGCCGGCAAACCGGTGAATAAATGATATAAGGTTTTACCTAACGCAAATACATCGCTTTTTTCAGTCACTTGGCGAAATTCGGTATCGCCCCATTGTTCGGGTGGTGCATAGTCAAAGGTGCCAAAGATGCGTTGCACGAATTGGCTTTGCGCGGAGCGTTTTTGGGTTAACGCCGCTTGTTGGGTTAAGGAGATCGCGATTTTGGCTAACCCAAAGTCGATGATTTTCACCGAGATTGCCGAGTTTGAGACCTCCGAGGTTTCGGAAACCTCGGAGGTCTTTTTCAGTAGCAAGATATTGGCCGGTTTGAGGTCCAAATGCCAAATCCCCTGTTGATGCGCTTTTTGTAAGCCTTGCGCGACTTGGATGCCAACGTGTACGCCGGTGATTAAGTCCATTTTGCCGTGTTTGGCTAACCACACCTCGCCGTCCAGTGCGCCTTCAATAAACGCGGTTCGAGGTTAAAGTTGGAGCGATGCAAAAACTTTAACCTCGAACACAAAATAAGCGCGTTGTTGTTGGGTGGGATCGGCAAAGCCATAATCCAACGGTTTGGGCACAGAATCGCCGGCAATTCTCGCCATGGACAACGCTTCGGCAAAAATCGGTTTTGGCTCACCGGGTTGATTTTCCCACAGGCATTTCACCACGACAAACTGTTGTTTTTGTAGGCGTTCCTCTTCTAACGTATCGTGACACAGAAACACACAGCCCATGCCCCCGGCACCGAGTAACCGGTGAATGGGATAACGATCCACATTGTGCAAAACGTGCGCAGGCCGATTCAGACGGATGGCTTCTGTTAGAGATTTCAAGGCCTTATCATAAAATGCCGGCCCACGCTGCACATACAAAAGAAACAAATTAAAACACGCAATGGCCTGATATTTGGGTTTTTGCGTGCGGTTATAAATGTCAATAAAAAAACGTTCGGCCGCGTTGGAATCCCCTAAGGCTGAAAACAAGCTGCCGGCATGAAGGGCGGCTTGGGGAAAATCCAAGTGATTGGGCAAGTTTTTAAACTGAGCAATGGCTTGGCGAATATTGGCTTCAGTCGCACCGCTATATTGGGTAAACGCATCCTGCGGTTTGATTTGGGCCGACACAGCAAGACGTTCGCCCAATTTCTGCAATTTGCGAATTTCGTCAAGGATGATTTCTTGCCCACCCAACAATTTGTCTACCCCCCGATCAATTTTGGCCACCACAAACTGTAAATTGGGCAACGCGGCCATCACAGTGTCAAGTTGCGCGGTGACTAAAACCGACCAATCGCTAAACTGTTCAGAGAATTGGTGAAATTCCGCATACGTGGTTTGCCAAGCGGCTTTTGTTGTTGTAAACGCAGCGGTATTTCAACCAGCGCGTCATTGACAGTTTGTTGACGTGCCACAAGCGTTTGTTTCTGTTGAAAAATTTTCGCCACTTCGTCTTGACTGGCCGCTTGAATCAGTTGCTGATTTTGCGCAGCGAGCAGCTGTTCAATCGCGGTTAATTTATTTTCCAGGGTGGCGGTTAACTCGGTTTGGGCTTGTTGCAAATCCTGCATGTCAACCAACAAGCCCTCTTGTCGCAAAGCGTTTAACGTTCGCGCAAACCGTTCATTGTCCCGCAACTCTTCTTGCAAGAAAAACCACACTGCATGGCCTAATAAATTGTGATAGGCCAAAAATTGGGCCAAGCGTTCATTTAACAAGTCCTGTGTTTGTGCCACCGACTGGATATGCGCTAACACTAACTCGGACAATGTCGCGATTTCAGTGTCATTCACCAAAGCGGCTAACTCAGCCTCGGTTAATTCAAATTCAGCGATTTGAAACAGGGCCGCTTTCTGATCGGCCAACGCCTGACAATCTGCAATGGCTTGATTGCGAAACTCGTTTAATGCGGGCCCTTGTAATCCCCGTTGTTCAGCAAACTGCTCCAAATAAAGGCCTACGATTTGCCCAGAAAACTCACGTTCCACTTGGCTATCGGTGATTTGCTGCATAAAGGCTTGCCAACTCACCTCAGATGCCAAACCGGCGGCAATCGCGCTTAGCGCATAAGCATAACTATTTTGATACGCCCGCGTCATTTCTTGTGCGGTTAAATCAAAATGATCTTTCAGGACGTTGTACACATCGCCCGCCCCAAACGCTTGAAGGATGGGGCTGTTTAACACGGCGCTGAGTGATTTACGAATGAATAAATTTTGGGAGAGACATGTCAGTTATCAGTTTTTCTCAAAAAATCCGTCAAATCCGTCAATCAGTTGTACTTGTTATTATTCTCAAAAAATCCGTCAAATCCGTCAATCAGTTGTACTTATTATCAGTTGTTATCAAAAAATCCGTTAAATCCTTCAATGCGTTGTAGGGCGCATTTCTATTTTCCCGCTTGACTATAATATTCCATAATCTCCCAAACTAAAGTTTGGACTCCGGTTCTTCCAAACTAAAGTTTGGACTCCGGTTCTTCCAAACTAAAGTTTGGACTCCGGTTCTTCCAAACTAAAGTTTGGACTCCTGCTCTCAAAAAATCCGTCAAATCCGTCAATCAGAATTTTGGTGGGCAACAAAAAGACGTTGCCCACCCTACGAACTTTACGCATCCATAGCCTGACGCAATTCCCGCACCAACCCTGGTATCGCTTCCAACAATTTCTGTTGAGGCTCAGTTTCAACCAGTCGCACTAAAGCACTCCCGACAATCACGGCATCACTGATTTTTGCCACTGAAGCTGCTGATTCTGCATCCTTAATGCCAAAACCTACGCCAATAGGTAAATCCGTATATTGACGAATTTCGGCCAATTTATCAGCAACGGCGGTGACATCAAGATTAGCACTGCCCGTCACGCCTTTAAGCGAAACATAGTACAAGTAACCGCTAGTTTGATCACAAATAAGTTTAATGCGTTCTGGAGTCGTCGTCGGTGCCAATAGAAAGATGGGTGCTATTGCGTGTGAACGTAATAATTCACCAAAATCTGCGAGTTCTTCAGGCGGTAAATCTACCGTTAATACGCCATCCACTTCAACGGATTTAGCGGTTTTAACAAAGGTTTTATAACCCATTATTTCTATCGGATTCAAATAACCCATTAACACAACCGGGGTGGTTTGGTTTTGTTCTCGAAAGGTTTTCACCATGTCCAACACATCACGTAAACCGGTCCCCGCTGCCAAAGCACGCTCACTGGCACGTTGAATAACAGGCCCATCGGCCATTGGATCAGAAAAGGGGATGCCCAATTCAATCACATCGGCCCCCGCATCGACTAACGCATGCATCAGCGGCACTGTCAGTGCCGGGGTAGGATCGCCGGCCGTGATAAATGGAATCAGGGCAGTGCGTTTTTGGGTGCGTAAGTTATCAAAACACGTTTGTAAGCGACTCATATTGAAATTCCTTCATGCGTGGCAACGGTGTGAATATCTTTATCTCCGCGTCCAGAGAGGTTGATCACAATGATTTTATCTTTACGGCCCTCCGCGATTTTTTTGCAATAGGCTACGGCATGACTAGATTCTAGGGCCGGTATAATGCCCTCAATACGAGTTAAATCATGAAACGCATCCAACGCTTCGCTGTCCGTTACCGCGACATATTCGACACGCCCTACGTCTTTTAAGCACGCATGTTCAGGCCCAACGCCCGGATAATCTAATCCCGCTGAAATGGAATGCGTTTCAAGAATTTGTCCGTTCTCATCTGTCATCAAATAAGTCCGATTGCCATGCAGTACGCCTGGTTTTCCGCAATTCAACGGGGCCGCATGGCGGCCGGTTTCTAAACCCTCACCAGCGGCTTCTACACCATACATGGCAACGTTTTTATCATCCAAAAAAGGAGAAAACAAACCAATGGCGTTGGAACCCCCACCCACACAAGCAATTAAAATATCAGGCGAACGTCCAGTTTGCGTTTTAATTTGCTGGCGAGTTTCCCGCCCTATCACTGCTTGAAAATCGCGCACCATCGCCGGATAGGGATGCGGCCCGGCGACAGTGCCTATGATATAAAAGGTATTATCAACATGAGTCACCCAATCGCGCATAGCTTCATTCAGCGCATCTTTTAAGGTTTTTGAGCCAGAGTTGACAGCGCGAACTTCAGCCCCCAATAAGCGCATCCGATAAACATTGATGGCTTGGCGTTTGATATCTTTCGCACCCATATAGACGACGCATTCCATGCCAAACCGGGCTGCAACTGTCGCGGTTGCCACTCCATGTTGCCCAGCACCGGTTTCGGCAATAACGCGCGTTTTACCCATGCGTTTGGCAAGTAACGCTTGCCCGACGGTGTTGTTGATTTTATGTGCCCCAGTGTGGTTTAAATCTTCGCGTTTCAGGTAAATTTGTGCCCCACCCAACTGTTGTGACCAACGGGCTGCATGATACAACGGTGACGGCCGTCCCACAAAATGGTGTAAATCATCATGGAATTCGGCTAAAAAAGCTGAATCGTTCCGATAATGTTCATAAGCCTGTCGCAATTCTTCTAGCGGCTGCATCAAAGTTTCTGGAACAAAAATGCCCCCATAAGGCCCAAAATGGCCATTTTCATCCGGTAAATTGTGACTATCTGTGATAGTAAATAACTGAGCAATTGACATTGATACCTCTCTCATAAATGCGGTCATTTTGTCCGCGTTTTTAATACCTTTAGCAGATTCGACCCCACCACTGACATCAACGGCATAAGGATGTAAGGTGGTAATCGCTTGGTTCACATTGTCTGGCGTTAAACCGCCCGCCACGATAAGGGACTTTCCCAAATGTGACGGAATTTTTTGCCAGTTAAATACCACGCCAGTGCCCCCTTTGATCCCTTTGACATAGCTGTCCAAGAGTAAGGCTTTGGCATGTTCATAGTGCTTGGCAAATGCCTGCACATCAACATTGGGACGCATGCGTAATGCTTTAATATAAGGCTTGTCAAAACATAAGCAATAGTCGGGCGGTTCCTCGCCATGAAATTGCAGCATGTCTAACGGCACTTGTGCCAAAATATTATGCACTAGGGTAGGTTCGGCATTGACAAATAAACCCACGACTGTCACAAACGCTGGCAACGCTTGAGTAATCGCTTGTGCCTGTTCAACGGTGACAGCGCGTGGACTTTTTTCATAAAATACCAAACCAATGGCATCGGCACCCAGTTTGGCAGCCAGTACCGCATCCTGTGGGCGAGTCATCCCACAAATTTTAACGCGAGTACGAGATACTCGCTGGTTTTTATTCATTTCAAACATGATTTTAAATGGGTAATGGGTAATGGGTAATGGAGAATGGTATGTATTAACTTGTTGTTTTTCATCATCATAATTTACTCACTCCCCATTCTCAATTCCCAAAAAAGTACAACTTCTTTCCTGATTTTACGGATTTATAAATGCTAACTACAAGGATTGTTTATAAGAAGGGATTAGCTCATGGAAGGATTTAGGTTTGAAGTCAGCAAAACCGTAAAGCTTGAAAAAACGCTTTACAATTTCTTGAAATCAATCCGTCTTGATGCTATCTACTTTTTTATAAGCAATCCCTGTAGTTACTTATCCTTTTTTATAAACAATCCCTGTAGTTATTAATTATGAAACAGCAACTATTTCAACTACTTACTGAATTTGAAACTTGGCAAGATGGTCATCCATTAAGTGAGCGGCGCTTGGTGCAACATGATCTCGTTTTAGCGCACCTAGCGCGTTTGTACGGCGGCCTCTCTTGGGATGCCCAGCATTTTGGCTTATGCCCATCATACCCACTTTTCTTTGAGATTCAAGAACAGATGCCCACAGCCCTTTCTGAACTGCTCGCGGTCACAGCCACTGGCAAGTTGTTGGTGTGTGCTAAGGCTGAGATACCTTTGTGTGATAATCCTAGTGAAAACAATGGGTTATTTGCTATTGCTCAGCCCCTTCCAATGTCTAAGGCATTGCGGGAGACATGGCCCGAATTTCCATTGTATCAAGTTCAACTGGAATGGCGAGCTTGGCAGGCCGGTATTGATGACATTGTTAAAACCGGTGATGGCATTCCCGTTGGGCGCTTGAACGAGGACGGCCAATGGGATGGGGATTATATTCCGCCGGTGATGCATTTAGCGACTGATGAAAAGTTATCGCAACAAGCCACTGAGGTGATGAATCGAGTTTCGCTATTAGCGAATCGCGATAATTTAGTTGCCGAGTTAACGCAGGCGTTGCGGCAAACGGATTTAGCCAGTCTCACCCCATTGGCTTTTTGGCAAAACCATTGTCAATGTTTGGTGGCCTTAAAAACGCATCCGAAACTGGCTGATGACGTGGACTATCAGGATTCTGTCTCGACGTTATTGTCGGCGACTTTTTCGCTGTCGATGATTGGCGATGGTTTGGAACCACTGCGTTTCGCTTGGAAGCGGGTTGAGCAAGGCCTTGATAAACCAGAAAAAAGGCTACGTTATGTGTCATTAGGTTGGTATGCGACATCGATGGTTGCAATGGTGTTGTTAGCGGTGCTGCTTGGGATGGGTTTGGTTTCTCAGTCTGATAAGTCGATGAATGAATTGAAGGCGGATTTTGAAAACCAATTAGCGGCGTTGAACCAAAAACAGGCCAAACGACTCACCACCTTGGACAACAGACATGTCAAAACGACCCAAAGATTGTCAGAGCAACTCACCGCTTTGGACAATAAACAGGCCGAAACGGCCTTTGATTTGTCCAAACAACTTTCCGCTTTGGACAATAAACAGGCCAAAACGACCGATGAATTGTCCAAGCAACTCAGTTTCGCTGCCAACAAACAGTCCGAGCAACTTTCCGCGGTGGACAACAAACACGTTCAAACGGCCAACAAATTGTCTGTGCGAGTCACCGCTTTGGACCAAAAACAGGCCGAAACGGCCGGCGATTTGTCCAAACAACTCACTGCTTTGGGCAAGAAACAGACTCAAACTGCCCAAACGTTGCGAACCGATTTCACCGCGTTGGAGCAAAAACAGGCTCAAACAATCAACGACTTGGATAAGCGACTCACTTTGGTTGACCAAAAACAGGCCGATGCCATCGACAAATTGGATAAGCGACTCACGTTGGTGGACAACAAACATGTCCAAAAGGCTGGCGAATTGTCCGAGCGACCCATCGAAGCGGATAAAAGAATTGGTAACGTAGTCCGTGACCGTTTAAAAGACGGCAGCCTTGGCCCAGAAATGGTCGTTATACCGGCCGGCACATTCCGTATGGGGGATATTCAGGGCGGGGGTGATAGTGATGAAAAACCAGTCCATCCCGTTTCTATCAAACGCTTCGCGATGGGTCGCTATGAAGTGACTTTTGCGGAGTATGATAAGTTTGCAGAAGCCACCGGTAGAACAAAGCCTTCAGATAGCGATTGGGGACGTGGCAACCGCCCAGTGATAAATGTGTCTTGGAAAGATGCCACTGCTTATACGGTGTGGTTGAGTCAACAAACTGGGAAAACCTACCGTCTCCCTACCCAAGCACAATGGGAGTATGCGGCGCGTGCTGGTACGGAGACGACGTATTGGTGGGGAAACGAGATTGGCTCTAATAATGCCAATTGTTATAAGGATTTTTGCGGTGATAATTTTAAATACACGGCTCCAGTAGGTTCGTTTGCCCCCAATCAGTTTGGGTTGTTTGATACGGTAGGCAATGTTTGGGAATTGACTTGCTCCGAATATGAAGCCAAATATAACAATAAAGAAAATAAGTGTATTCGTCAAAAAAGCGGCAGCCCTCGTGCGCTCCGCGGTGGTGCGTGGTTCGACATACCGGGGGACGTGCGGACAGCGGACCGTAACAGGAGCTCGCATGACAACCGCGGCGACGACGTGGGGCTTCGCCTCGCCAGGCTCCTGTAAATTTTGGCTTTTGGCTTTTTTATTTTTGGCGGGGGTCTGGGGGCAGCGCCCCCAGCTCGCGATTTTTTTGGAGTATAACCATTTGTTTAAAAGGTTATAACGGGCAAAAGGGCTGTGGGTTAGGGGCCGTTAGGCGAGGCAGGCAAAGTCATAACTACAAGGATTGTTTATAAGAAGGGATTAGCTCATGGAAGGATTTAGGTTTGAATTCAATCCGTCTTGATACTATCCTTTTTTATAAACAATCCTTG
>QNER01000079.1 GCA_003646175.1 Candidatus Parabeggiatoa sp. nov. 1 | reverse complement strand
AACCATTCGTCATCCGTCCGTGGACAAGTTAGTGCCAAAGTCATCCATGCCGGTGTTGCGCCCATCGCTGCCATATCACTAAGATTGACCGCAAGGGCTTTATAACCAATATCTTCAGGGCGAGTTGTAGACGGGAAATGCACACCCTCTACCAACGTATCAATGGCAACAGCAAGCTGCATCCCCGCAGGTATCGTACACAGGGCTGCATCATCGCCTATGCCCAAACTCACCTCAGCGCGTTTGGGAAAAGCTTGGCTAAAATAACGAGTAATGACATCAAATTCGCCAAGAAGCATTATTCTACAATTTCCGGCATTGTCAATTTGTCGTAAAATTCGGCGTATTTATCCTTTTTAGGGCCTGCTCGCCATTCCATTGCGGCGCGAGGATGTTCATTCAGTGTCCCCGTTACCATCATTGGTATGATGTAACCCCACTCGATTTGGTTTCTCAGTGCAATAAAGTAATCCTCAATGAGTTTTAAAACCGGCCGGATGCTGTACTTGGGGTTTTTGAGAAAGCCCAGCAAAAGTTCAAGCGTACAATTGCCCGCACCTCGGCCTATCCCATAAACGGAGGCATCCAGCATATTAGCCCCTTCAATAATGGCTTGAATGGTGTTCGCAAATGCCAGTTGACGATTGTTGTGACAATGAATGCCTATTGTTTTACCAGGCAATGCCTGTAGATATTTTTGCGCTAAAAATGTGATATCTTCACTGTACATCGCACCAAAAGAATCCACTAAATAAACACAAGGCACTTCGGTTTTGCTAATCTGTCCGAGCGCTTCATCAATATCTTTTTCGAGATTGGTTGACACCGCCATCAAATTGAGCGTGACTTCATAACCTTTGTCCATGATCTGATTGGCGAGCGCAATCCCCTTATCAACATCTTTGATGTAGCAAGCAACACGGATCATGTCAAAGATAGATTGGTCAACCGGTAAGATATCTTCTTCTTTGACCCTACCAATATCAACCATACAAGCTAATTTGCTCTTCAAATCAAGGCCATCAAGCACCTTTTTCACATCATCGTCTTTGCAAAAACGCCATTTGCCATATTCTTTGGGATCGAATTGGTCTTGCGATGCTTTGTATCCGATTTCCATGTAATCAACACCAGCCTCACAAACGGCTTGATAGGTGGCACGCACCAATTCATCACTGAACTGCCATTTGTTGATCAATCCACCATCTCGAATGGTGCAATCAAGTACTTTTATTTCTGGTCTATACATAATTAAATGAATTGTGTTCACTTTATCAGTTTTGTTAGAAACACTTCTATAGCGAATTGTGAACGATAATTTGACACGGCCGTCAATCATTCGCGAATAGCAAAAACTGACACGGCCGTGTCTCTTTTTTGACACGGCCGCAAAGCATTCGCGAATAGCAAAAACTGACACGGCCGTGATTTTTGGGCTTACTTGCCTTTAGTTTGCAATTTTTGTTCACAAAGACTAAATCCCACAATCCCAGTTCCTAATTGCCAATTCTCAATTTCCATAGTTTGAACACCTCCATTGGTTTGTAGGGACTACCCATTTTTGAGCAAATTGCTGGAAGAGTTCGTTTTTAGGAACGTGTATGAAATAAAATATTTATTAAAAATTAGCTATTTCCTTGTCGTCACGGTATTGAGAAAAAGTTGTCTAAGTTATTTTATGCACGTTCCTTAAAAATTTTTTGGTAAATGAACCAAAACCCAGACAAGGTGGTGGATTTGGATGAGCATTTTCATGACATTTTTAGCATAACCTCAATATAAACAATAACTTACTAGGGCATTGGAAAGCTCAATAACGGAATCCTTCATCCTTCAAAGCTATGGGTGGCTACTTAGGTTAAATTATTTATAGCTAAAATTATTTATAGCTAATCTTCCAAGTCTCAGTAGCCTGTTTTGCCATCCAATTCTGAAACTCATCAACAGATTGTTTGTTCCATTCTTCATAACTTGCCACTTGTTTAGCCAGTTTGAATCCAGATGCCGCATAGACATCTTTTTTTTGGGTGAATGGCTTAGTATCTATGTCTTTGTTTGTTTCTTTTGGCAGTAAAAGCATATTACCAAGACGATCCTTGACTTCCTCGTGTCCTTCTCCAAACGCATTTATCCAGATTTCATTTGGGTTATAAGGACAGACATGTTCCAGCGAAATATCATTTTCAGAAGTTTTCCTACCCAAATAGCTTTCAATGGCAGACAGAATCACTCGAATTTTTTTAGGTGTTTGACGACTGGGCATTTTGTGAAATTCAAAAGCATTACAGAATATATTATCATCTGGATATAAATTTTTAAATAACTCGCTATTTTTCACCTGGCTTGCACGCTTAAATGCTTTTTCATGAATTTTGATAGCGATCTGATTATATTTTTGTTCCTGTTCGTTGGGAGAAAGATGACATATCACATTGTAACGAATAGACAGCACCATGATGTATTGACACAGTTTGACAAATTCTTTGGGGGTAAACGCAAAAAAAGCAGTCATTAAAATGGTAAAAGGTTGTTTGATATTAAAAAACCTTAAAGTATCAAGGTGTTGCTTTGCTTCCCGATATAATTCATTCTGGTTACTCCACCATTCATCATCAGGATTTCCAAGCGAGACATAAAGCGGTGCGTACTTGTGTAAGGAATCTAAATATTCATAAGCGGTTGTTGAAGTATTCGTTAGTCGTCTAATGGATGCAAACAAATCCTTTTTCGTGACCAGTTTTGCCTGAAAATTATGATGGTAACGAATAAAATTGGTAAAGTCTGTTTCACCTAATTGCGTAACTACCTCGCTCCAGCTTTCCTCCAATTCATTCAACTCATTATCAAGTACATCGTTGTTCTTCGTAACCACAGAGAACAGATAGTTTTTAAGTAAATCAGGCGTGGAAAGTTGTACACCTCTAGCGTTTAGCGTTTCAAAAACTTTGTAGGCATTAAGATCGTCTTGTACCACGATTTTGGTAAAAACCATCCCCGAAGTCACTCGCTCAACAAATTCTGCGATGGCTTCACCGGTATTACCATTAGGTTTTTTCAAGAAAAATTCATAAGCCTTATTAAGGAGCTTATTTGTGTTTGTCAGGCCTCGGACATTGGGTACTTCCAGCTTTGAGCAAATTCGGCGAAAATTACTGTTATTGTTGCGGTTGAGTGAAAGTTTATTATCCACGCTCAGTGAGATAGGGTTTTTGGCACCAATAAATCGCCGCCTAAGTTCATCCAGTCTTTCTTTATTATTATTGGCTTCATTGCCAGCTTGGATGAGTTTGTCGATATGTTTCATTGCCGCAAGAATCACCAACGAGAGTGTAATGAGACGTTGTTGCCCATCAATCACCACGTAATCATGCTGACTTTTACGTTGCAACACAATATATCCCAAGTAGTGAAATTGCTCCTTTGGTAGTGTTTCAATATCACTCCACAAATCTTCCCATTGTTCCTGTTTCCAAGTGTAATCCCGCTGAAATCTCGGTATTTGGTATTTTACCCCATTGCTCATCATTTCTTGGAAAGTTTGATTGGTTGGCTCCATGGACATAAAAGACATTTTTTCTCCTTTGCAGGTTAACAATTCATAAGAGTGGGAGAATCTGAGGTGATGATGTGTGAATTGTGTTCACGGCTCAAGTTTTTTAGTTAACGGCCGTCAAAACAACCTATAATCGCGAATAGCGAACAACGCTTGCTGCAATTTTGGAGTTAACGGCCGTCAAAATAACCTATAATCGCGAATAGCGAACAATCGTTAACGGCCGTCAAAACAATCTTTGCTGCAATTTTTGAGTTAACGGCCGTTAACTCAATCTATAATCGCGAATAGCGAACAACGCTTGCTGCAAAATATAAATGTCTTTACCAAAGAACTTTTCTGAAAGTACCTATTCATCGTCTGGTGCCTGACTTAAGCTCAGTTACCTAAATAAAAGAGTTCAAGTCGTTGGCAAACACTTTGGGAAAAAATAGCGTTGTGGGTATCAAAGCGGCCAGTGATACTATCGCTAAAAAAGCGATAGCATCACGAGACGGCACGAAATACAGTTAAAAAAATTCATTTTTTACAACTTTTTGTCCTGTACATAGATTTTATAGTCAAACTATATATATCTATTTATTGTTTTAACAATCTGAAAAATAAGCTGAACTCACCTTGGTAAAGTGTAATAGGTAACTGTTAATAACTTTTAATAACTTTTCAATCAAGTATTTGTTATTTTATTCCCCCCTTTGAAAAAGTGAAAGGAGGAGGCTGCCATTGGATTATAAAATAGGGAAAAATAACTTGAACATCAAGGAACACCAAGTAATCATGCTTTTTGAAAGTGGCTTTCCATGCGTTAATCGTTTGCATGATACTGAAACTATTGCCCATTACTTCTTCGCGGCTAAATTTTTTTGGAGCCAAAAAAATTTAGCCGCAAGCCTATTACCATTTTGAATTAAAACCCAGCCTTGGCATACCAACTTTGAGCTTGCTCCAAATCTTTTTCTACCCCACGCCCTTCCTTATATAAATCTCCAAGAATGACTTGTGCCCCCGCCAAGCCTTGCTCAGCCGCTAAACGAAACCAGTGAGCGGCACTCGCATCGTTAAACTAAGCCTGTAAAGTTTCCAGTACAGACTCGTCTTCAAAACGGTACGTGAGACTTTCACCTCATACCGCTCCTCTCTATATAATGTCATTTTATTGACCTTACAACGTTCAAATCTCAGTTACTATACCTTTTTGTAACGTTTATTGCTTCCATCGTTACGTGTTTTAATGTCATGGCAATGTCGGTGCAGTACTTGCAAATTTTTCATCGACGCTGTTCCCCCACAACTCTTGGGTATAATATGGTCAAGTTCCATTACTGAATCATGCTTAAATAATTCCTTGCAAGAATTACAACAAAACTTTTGCTTGATTACACACGTTTCTTTTCTCGTTTTCTTGCCCGTCATATTTATGTATCTGCGTTTAATCCAATATTCGTCTTGACCATCAAAAATGTGGTGCTCGCTTTTGATTTTTGCATGTCTTGTAATCTTTGTGCTGGCCATATTGTATACACTATGTTCCTTGGTTTTAAAAACCCAATTCCTATTACCTTCTTTATACCAGTATTTATTACTTATCCATGCCTTGCCTTTATTTTTGTGTCGCTTTGTTGCCCATTTCCACAATCTTTCAAATACATAATTGTCAATTGACTTAAATACTTCTTTTGCCACATTACTGCAATGATAGTTAGCCCATCCTCTTATTACCGGGTTTAGTTTTCCTATCAAAACATCTTGTGTCAATCCGCCTCCTGACTTACATATATCTTTAATTTTCAACTTAATGGACTTAATTGACCCTTTTGATGGTTTTATTAAGGTTTTATTCTTGGTGTCGTTGATTTTGTATTTCCTTATATTGCATCCTAGAAAATCAAAACCATCCTCTACATTCGTTATGTGAGTCTTTTCTTGACTTAATTCCACTCCCATTTTTTCTATACACCAATCACTAATCACATCTTTTAATTCCTCAATTATCCATCTTTCTTTGGCAATTACTACAAAATCATCTGCATAGACTATTACTTGAACAGGCTTATTCCTTTTACTTTTCTGTCCTGTTCTTTGCCTATTATCCCAGACCCATTCATTTATCATTGTTTCCATGCCAGTAAACGCTATATTGGCTAATAACGGACTAATAATCCCACCTTGTGGTGTTCCAATCTCTGTATCTATCCGTTCTTGGTTTACTGTCACAGCCCCACTTTTAACTAAATTTTTAATAGTTGCTACAATTTCATCATCCCCTGCAATTATCGGATTATTCACTATAGCTTCCGTTTTAATATTATCGAAAAAACCTTTAAGGTCTCCTTCTAGTACCCATGCTTCCTTTTTATGCCTTAATCCTAAGAATATTTGTTCAATAGCATCCTTAGTACTTCTCATAGGTCTAAACCCGTAAGAATTAGGCTCTGCTATCACTTCATAGCATGGTTCGATAATACCCTTTAATTTAGCCTGATAAATTCTATCCTTAATTGTTGGTATGCCTAAAGTTCTTATCTTTCCGTTCTTTTTGGCAATTTCCACTTGTCTGACAGGACTCCACTTTCTTTCTATCCCATCATTCAATTTCCCAACTAAATCCATCCTTTGGTCTGGAGGCCGTAATTTTATTCTGTCTACACCCGCTGTTTTTTTACCTTGGTTATCTTGTGTTACCCTTCTGATGCAAATTAACTTCCAGGCTTCAGACTCATACAGAATCTTTCCCAGTTTTCGCACCTTTTTCCCTTCTTTTCGTTCCGTTGCAAGTGCTATGCTTCTTTGTAACCGGTCAACGTGGCGTTGACATTTTCTCCAATTTATAGAATTCCATGCCTCCCCCAGTTGTTGCTTATTCAACTTGGGAAAGACTTTATTCAAGCCTTCCTTTTTCATTGTGATGCACCTTTTGCAAATTAACATATTTATTATATACAGTGAGTAAGTAGGCATATATTAATCATTACAATTAATCATTAGCTTTTTACTCAATCCTCTACCATTACTAGCGTATTTCATGTCTGAAACCGTTTCTATCTGAGCCTTTCCAGACTCTAACCCTTGTAATGGCTTACCACGTTTCATGTTACTGGCTGTGTTTGTACTTAGATGGTTGCTGTATGCCTATGTGCTTACCGATTACTGAGTGTTTTTAAGACAATTTCACTTCCTTACACATTTACAGGTATTACTGATATATATCCTGTTCGTTAATTAAGACATTTTTATTCCGCAACTTTACTTGTCAGTTCATCATATACAATTAGCAGACGGGTAAATGTTTATATCTACATTTCTAGCCGCCATTATTCCCTGCTTAATCCAAATATCAGACATATTCCAATATCCAGATGGGTAAGTTATGCTTTTACTGAGTAATACAGTAAGGGTAGCCTTTCAACCCTATAAATAACATAATTGTAATTCCTAATACTTTGGAATTCTTCCTATTGGCCTGAATTACTTCAAGTTTCTAGGAAAACGTGTCGGCACATCTTGTTTAACACATTCGCCTTGCATATACATAAATCCTAAACCATGTTGTGCTAAATCAAAACCTTGTTCCGCCGCTACCCGCATCCAATGTTCAGCCTCTTTTTGATTGGCAACCATGCCTAAACCATTTTGAGCCATGATAGCAAGGCGATATTGTGCATCGAGGTTGCCGGCTTTTGCCAACGGAGACAGCAATTGGTAGGCGCGGACAAACTGTTTAGTTTCAAAGGCAGCTATCCCGCTCCGCAGCGCCATCATGTCCTCAGCCAACAGATTTTCTGTGCTTGTTCTTTCAGCCATTGGTGTTAAACCTCGGTGATTCTTATGCTTGGCTGGGCTATAACCAGCCCCCAAAATTTTAAAATGCCAAAAAACCTTTTTTCTAGCCTAATGGTACATATATTAGAATCCAAACTGGAGTTTGGGCAATTCAAGTTAAAATTTGAACTCTGGCAATCAAATTGAGATGACCCAAGTTAAAACTTGGACTCAGGCGCTCATATTAGGCTTGCCCCTCCCAGCTAAGTAGTTGATTTAATTAATTATTAAAATTTAAGGTATCATCGAGATAAAAAACGGAATTGTTAAATACCCTTATTTTTTATATAATAATATTATAAAATATTTCAGAAATTTCGTGGGTTTTTCATCTAAAGAATTTGCAAAACAAACTTGGGGCACCTTAGAAATCCGATTTTCTTGGGGCGCATTCCCATTTTCCAGGTACATAATGGCACTGGGGTCGTTGAATGGGACTTTATCAAATGAGGGGCAACCATAAAGGATTGCCCTACAAGATATATTGTAAATATCAGGGTAACTCCACGCGCAATCGCTTGAATTGTAAGGACAATCCGTTGCGAATTTTTTTGAATTGTAGGAACCTATCCGGCCCTATTCATTTTTGAGCTTAAAAATCGGATTTTTTAAACCTCGTTTTTTGTCAAAAACCAAAATATTTTGACTCATTGTTCAGTATTTTATAGGGCCGGATAGGTTCAGGGGTAATCCTTTGCTACAGCCCTTGAATTTGAAGCTTTCCCACTCAACGACCCCAGTGCCCAAAACTTGAACTATCAAGTTATTTGTCGGATTTAATATTAAGTGCTTGATTTTATGACATTTGTATGAATGCTAATTTCAATTAAATCAATAGGTTACGTTAAATCGGTATAAACTTTATTAAAACAATATCTATCGTGTGTGTCTTATTCCTTAGCCCTTTCCCTTAGCCCCTTTCCCCTTTATTTTTGGGTTTTTCTCATTGTTTAGTCAATATGAGTGCGTCCACCCATATAGCCTTGCAATACTTGAGGAATAGCAATACGTCCTCCCTCATCTTGATAATTTTCCATTATCGCAACCAAGGTGCGCCCAACGGCTAAGCCGGAACCATTGAGGGTGTGCAGCAAAGTCGGTTTTTTTGAGTCAGGACTACGCCAGCGGGCTTTCATACGTCGCGCTTGGAAGGCTTCAAAATGACTACACGAAGAAATTTCTCGATATTTTGTTTGCCCCGATAGCCAGACCTCTAAATCATAAGTTTTGGCAGCGGCAAAACCTAAATCCCCTGTGCATAAACTGACGACGCGATAAGGCAATTCTAAACGCTGTAACACGGTTTCAGCGTGTGCCGTCAATTCTTCTAAAGCGGTGTAGGAATCATCTGGCTTAACCAATTGTACTAATTCAACTTTTTCAAATTGATGCTGGCGAATCATCCCCCGCGTGTCTTTGCCATAATTCCCGGCTTCACTGCGAAAACAAGGGGTATGAGAGACAAACTTAGCAGGCAAATTATCGGCCTCCCAAATCATATCGCGGGCGATATTTGTCACGGGGACTTCAGCTGTAGGTATCAAGTAATAGCCTTGTTCAGAGATATAAAACAAATCTTCTACAAATTTAGGCAATTGGCCTGTCCCTCGTAGGCTGTTGGCATTAACCAAATAGGGCACATTAACTTCAATATAGCCGTGTTCCTCTGTGTGTAAATCCAGCATAAATTGAATTAATGCGCGGTGCAGCCGCGCCAAAGCACCGCGCATTAATGAAAAGCGTGAGCCAGTGATTTTGGCGGCCGTTTCAAAATCAAGCAATCCCAAATTCGCGCCCAAGTCTACATGGTCTTTAGGGGTAAATTCAAAAGCGGTAGGTTCTCCCCAACGGCGCACTTCAACATTATCAGTTTCATTACTGCCAACAGGCACACTTTCGTGAGGAATATTGGGCAAACCCATCAATAAATCATTCAGATGTGCTTGAATCGCCTCCAATTGTGCTTCACGGGCTTTGAGTTTGTCACCCAGTTCGGAAACACTTTCCAGTAGTTCGGAAACATCTTCACCGGCCGCTTTGGCTTTACCAATGGCTTTGGAACAGTGATTACGCTCGCTTTGTAATTCTTGGGTTTCTGTTTGACATTGTTTACGGGCAGCTTCTAATTCGGCCAATTGATCATGGTCAACGATAAAACCACGATGCGCTAATTTTTCCTGAATTTCATCTAAATGATGGCGTAAAAGTTGTGGATCAAGCATATCAATTTACAGTTTTTATTTGGAAGGAACGGTTTGGCTCAATGCCATCAAGTTAAGCATTGCTCTCATCAGAGTTTATGGGCAATAGGTGATGGGTAATAGACGCTCAGAAAAATAGGCACAAATAGCCAAAAGGAGTAGTTGCAAAAGAAACGAAGGGTAATGGGCTCGCGGCTAATGGGATTGACGCAAAAGTTGGCAACAAAGCAAAAACTTTTGTGTAGATTGGGCTTGTCGGGATAAACCGTATTGAGTAATGAGTTGAAGGTTTAGGAAAAATCCTTCAATATATCAAAGCTCTGAACGAAAATATTTCTCTCACCTATTTCCTAAAACCTATTACTTCAATACAACCGTTAACTATTTTTTAGAGAATACTCACGGTGCCCATAAGGCCTTTAATACCTCAAAAACTTCGTTCCCTTAATCATCTATCAAACGATGGGATATTCCCAAAAGATAATACTGCACAATGGGCAAAAAGCCTTGAGATGACATATAGCAAAACGTTCTGGCAAACGGTTAAGGGTATGAAAAGTCATAGAATTCCTTATTTCCTATTACCTATTACCCCTTCGCTGCTATTTTTGGGCCCAAAAAACTTTAGCAACGAGCCCATTACCAAAAATCAATTATCAATCAGAGAAGCCTGCCAGTGAACGATATGGTTGGGTTCAACTAAGGTTTTTAAGTGAGATAAAATCTGAGTGACTTTTTCATGGGTATCAAAAAATTCGATAATCACGGGTAGGTCCAAAGACAAGTCGACCAAATGGGCTGCATGGATTTTACCCGATTGACCAAACCCGCTAATGCCTCTCAATACCGTCACACCGCGAACTTGGCTGTCGTCATGCAAATAATTCAATAACTTATTTAATTTACCCTCCGATTCGGTCAGGTAAACCCGTACCATAGTGATTTTTTTCATAATTGTCTTGCTAGCTGCATCCCTAACCAAGTCGCCAACAAACCAAATCCCACGCTCAAAAAAATATTTAATAAGCCCTTGATTTGTTCACCGCTCTGAAGAAGGCTTAGAGTTTCCAGAGAAAAAGTGGAAAAAGTGGTAAATGCCCCCAAGAAACCTATCAGTAAAGCCGCTCGCCATTCAACGCTGGTAAATCGGTCCAACATGAGGACATACAAAAATCCCATTGCCAAGCAACCCAACACATTGACAATCAAAGTGCCATAAGGAAATTCTCGGCCCAACAACGCATACATGCCGGTTCCTACCCAAAAACGCAGCAATGCCCCTATCGCGCCACCGGCCGCAATCACAATTAAATGGATCATAATACCGTCGCCAAAAGCCTAGTATTAAATAAGGTCATTATGATAACTCATTGAAAATAAATGGAATTTAAAATTTGTTTGTCTCTTTCTCCTTGAACTTTAAAGCTATAAATACTTGAAATTGCTGGACTTTATTATAATAACCTATAAGTTTTACCAAAATTGGCGAAGGTATTGTTAAAAAGTCCAAACCAAAAAGTTGTCAAGGTTTCAGTTGAGTTTGATTTTTTTAATTTGGCCTTGAAGACGTAATAAGCTATGTAGTTGTCTGTATTGTTGTTGAACCCTATTACGATCGCTTTGAGGAGGTAATCGAACTGCGTACCAGGAGCCGCTTGGGATAACATGTACTTCTTTTGCTATGTGTTTGGTTTTGATTTTTTGCACTAAGCGTTGAGCACGTTCCTCAGTCTTGAAACTTGCCGCTTGCACGTACCATTTGTCTTCGCCATCTGGGGCGAATGGATCGTTGCCTAGGTTAAAATCCACCGAAGGTGGTTCTGGTTGCATCGGGTTGCCTTTTAGATCAAGAAAGACAAATCCTTCTGGTAACTGGCGGGGAACTAATTGGGAAGTTTGAGCCGCATCGATCAACGATCCCCCGTCCCTATTGAAGTTTTCAAAATTCAAAGCACTATCTATTTCAAATTTTTCGGGGACTGAAAATCCCAGCACCAGTTTTAAAACACTATAAATGAATAACATCAGCAAAAACAGCACGACACCACCCACGATGCGTTGTTTCGGGTCATAACTATCAGTGACGGTTCGACGGTTATTTCGGATATTTTGTAATGCCATATCATCACCAAAGTTTTTGAAAAGCAAAAATTGGAGCCAAGATTGGATAAAGAGTTTATCGAAGTAATCGCGAAAAAATAACGGCCCTTCAATATTTGCGAATCGCAAATAAAAGTGCCCACCCATAAAGAATTGTGTTTCAGGCAAAAATTTCGCTTCGCTAAACTTTTGCCTGAAATTGTGTTCGCTATAGAAATTAATGCGCGCAAAAACTTCCATAGCGAATTGAATAATAATGAATGATAAACAGACTCAAAGCTAAACCGTTTGAATAGCAAAAGTATTATCAAATACCTATGTACAGGACAAAAAAGTGTTAACGCCGTGATACTATCGTTTTTTTCGCCATAGTATCACTCAAGCAACAAATCTAAAATTGACGGACAAATCGATTAAGGATTTTGGCAGATAAAGAAGGGTGATACCGCAAAAGTTCGTCAAAAAAGCGACAGCTTCACAAAACACCTTAAAAACAAATAAATACAATGTTTGTCCTGTACATAGTGCCAAAACTTAAAACCATTGACCATTCACCATTAACTATTGGATAATACCACTATTTAAGTTTAATTGCTGAGACAGTGTCCTTGCCATTGTAGCCCCCAAGCGTTCCGCAAAGCGGTCCAAATAATTGGCTTTGGGGGTAAAATCCTTGATTTTTTCAGCCTTGATGATTTCACGAGCAACATAGCTGCTGCTGCCCAAGTCATCCACTAAGCCGAGCGCCAGTGCTTGCTCGCCAGTCCACACCAGCCCCGAAAAAAGTTCTGGATTGTCCAAAAGTGCTAGCTTTTCTTTCGCTTTCAAACTCTTTTCGCGCCCTTGTTTCACCTGTTTGATAAACTGGTTATGGATGCTATTAAGCACACCTTTAATATGGTCTTCATCCGCGGTTTTGATGGGCGAAAACGGATCTAAAAATCCTTTGTGTTCGCCGGCCGTAAACAATCGACGTTCTATCCCCAATTTCTTCATGGCTTCAACAAAACCAAAGCCATTCATTAACACACCAATCGATCCAATGACACTGGCCTTATCGGCGTAAATTTCATCAGCGGCCGCCGCTATATAGTAGCCCCCTGACGCGCAAATATCTGTTGCCACGGCAAACACCGGAATCTTTGGGTATTTTTCCCGCAAGCGTCCAATTTCATCAAAGATGTAGCCGGCTTGCACCGGACTGCCCCCCGGACTATTAATGCGGATAATCACACCCGCTGTATCCTCGTCTTTAAATGCGCTACGCAACCCCGAAACCACCTTATCAGCGCTGGCATCAGTATCCGCTGCAATCACACCTTGCACTTCAACAAGTGCAGTGTGTTTATGGCTGCTTGCGGCTTCGTCATCCGAACCTTCAAAGAAGCGGTGCCAATCTGATTCTAGGAATGCCGCATACACGATAAACAAGTATACAAAAAACCAAAGCATAAAAAAAATGCGCCACCGCCGCGCCCGCCGCTGCTCATTGAGAGTAGCAAAAGCGAGACGGTTTAACACATCGCGTTCCCAGTTTTCATCCGATGACAAAAAAGACCAGCCTGAAGCCGTGGTAGGCTTATGCGGTTTGGCCTCTCGTTGTGGCGTTTCATTCGATTGTGTCTCCGACATAATAGTTTATCCTACAATTTTTGGTATTTGGAAAAGGGCTATTCCCAATTCCCCAAGTGATCTAAAACCTGTTGCAAGGGCGCCGGCAACGGGGCGTGTGTAGTGACGCGATAGCCCAACTCTGGCAGATTAATGTCCAATTTTTCAGCGTGCAAAAATAAACGCTTGAGAGTCAAATGACGCTGCTGTTGATTAAACGTATCATCGCCGTATTTGCTATCACCAGCAATCGGATGGCCTAGATGGGCCAGATGCACACGGATTTGATGAGTTCTACCCGTCAAAAGTTGCACACGCAACAATGTCGTTGTAGCAAATTGTTTTACAATGCTAAACTGACTTATGGCCGGTTTACCGTTGGCACTGACGCGCACAACACGTTCTCCAGATTGTAAACTATTTTTCTTAAGTGGTGCATTACAATGTGTGATACGTGGATTCCAACGCCCTTGCACCAAGGCGAAATATTGTTTTTTTATGAGTCCAGCATGACGTAACAATTCATGCAAGCGTCGTAGCATGCTACGTTTTTTCGCAATTATCAAGCAGCCAGAGGTTTCACGATCTAAACGGTGTACCAATTCCAAGTAAGGCGCGTTAGGATATAAAGCACGTAATCCCTCAATCACGCCACCGTTAATGCCACTACCACCATGCACGGCTATGCCAGCCGGTTTGTTGATGATTAACAAGTGGGTATCTTCGTACAAAATCGTGTTTTCCAATTTTTTACCAAGGTTCGCCGCGCCTGGCCAGTTTTGGCGCAAAGCGCATTGCACTGGCGGTAGACGCAACACATCGCCCCCATTCAAGCGGTAGGTTGGTTTAGCACGACCTTTATTGATACGCACTTCCCCAGTACGCAATATCCGATAGATATGACTTCTGGGTACACCTTTGAGGTGTGTCAGCAAAAAATTATCAATGCGTTGCCCGGCTTGTTGAGCCGAAATTGTCAGAGTAGTCACCGAGCAGTGTTTGAAAATTGATGGATTCATATTAAAAATTATAGCAGTTTGAAAGCAAAATCTAAGGATTTTCAATATAAGTTAAGACCAAATAACAGATGCTATCCCTCAAAAAAATAGCATTTGTCGCAGTTGTGAAGTTTTTATGCACAAAAACGTTTACTTCGACTATTATTT
>QNER01000078.1 GCA_003646175.1 Candidatus Parabeggiatoa sp. nov. 1 | reverse complement strand
TACGGACTTTGCTCGGTGGGCAAAAAATTCATAATACCTGAAAATTTATGGTTCAGTACTTACACGATCGCTTCAGTATCCAGACACCAAACAGGGGCATCGAAGGGGTGGTATGGGGATTTTAGATCGAATGCGCTAGTACTCTGTCAATGTTCTATTGACGGGTAGCAGGAGTCGCCCAGATTTATCTTGGACCTTCCGTACTGAAGTTGACAGAGTACTAGTGCATACGAAGTAAATTCGTCCCCAGGGCAAAGCTTGCGCTTAAGCCCTAAAATAGCGGAACAAAAGCGAGTTATTAGCCCTATCGAGCTTGGTTCGATTAGCATAAAGGCGTAAAGCCTCATGCTTTTTTTTGGGGGGGACGAATTGACGGTTTGGTGTACGAGTGGCTAATCTACGCTACAACCCCATTTTTTACTTCGTTACGCCTTTAGGCGGTGGGCTACCAGCTAAAGCTTCAACTTCCATTTTCTGGAGAACTATTATATATAATAACAACCCAGAGTTGAATTGAGTGGAATAAAATCAGACAGGATCAAACTCTCTCAAAAAAGATAGATTTCGTAACCCATTGTTCATTCTTTTCATTCTTAATTTGCACACAAGGAAAAGGGAAAAAAGTTATTACCAATGACTAATCATCAACTATCCACCATGAATATTCCTAATCTATTGACATTATTGAGAATTCTCTTAATTCCAGTCTTTGTAGTCACATTTTATTTGCCTTGGAGTTGGGCAAATGTGTTGACTACCTTCATTTTTGGCCTAGCTGCTATCACTGATCTGTTTGATGGCTATTTGGCAAGACGTTGGAATCAAACTTCAGCGTTTGGTGCTTTTTTAGATCCGGTTGCCGATAAATTAATTGTTGTTGTTGCTTTGGTACTCATAGTGCAGGCTGATCCTAACCCACATCCTAGCCCGTGGCTGGCAATACCTGCGGCGGTGATTATTGGGCGTGAAATTACCATTTCCGCTTTGCGCGAATGGATGGCAGAGATTGGACAACGCGCCAAGGTGGCAGTGTCAATAATCGGCAAGATTAAAACCAATGCCCAAATGTGCGCATTATTAATGTTGCTTTATCACGAACCGTTGTTTGGTTTGCCTATTTATGAAATAGGTTTGCTGTCGTTGTATGTGGCGGCGATTTTAACCTTATGGTCAATGATGGTTTATTTGCAAGCCGCTTTGCCCATTTTGCTTAAAAATGAAGATGGAAAGGGGGGATAGTTCATTAAGGATAGGGAATGGGGATAGCCCTTTTCCCTTTCACCTGATAGCGATCACCTTTCCCTTCAATGAGCAATTTCCTGCCCATTCACACGTCACACCCTCTTCCAAAAAACCACCGACACTGGATAAAATAACAAATATTTACAGTTGTTTATTGAATTAAACTTGTTTTTCATATACCCTTTATGGCGAAACCATTTTTAAAGGAATAAACAACATGAAATTTATTCACGCAGCTGATATTCATTTGGATAGTCCCCTCAAAGGACTGGCACGTTATGAGGGCGCACCGGTTGAACAGATACAACAGGCAACGCGGCGAGCCTTTATTAATATGATTGATCTCGCCTGCCTTGAAGCCGTTGACTTTGTATTGTTGGCTGGAGATTTATATGATGTCGATTGGAAAGACTACAACACCGGACTGTTTTTCAATCAGCAAATGAGCCGCTTGCGCGACGCTAATATTCCCGTCTTCATGGTACTTGGCAACCACGACGCTGGCAATACTATCACACGACAATTACGGCTACCAGACAATGTCACTGAATTTAGTTACCGCCAACCCGACACAAAGCGGCTAGAACATTTAGGCGTTGCGATACATGGACAAAGTTTCGCCAATAAATCCATCACCGACGATCTCAGCGCAGCCTATCCCAATGCGATCCCCGGCTATTTTAATATAGGCCTACTCCACACCTCATTAAATGGCCGCCAAGGCCATGACAATTACGCCCCTTGCAGCTTGCCCAGTTTACTTTCACACGGTTATGACTACTGGGCACTCGGCCATATCCATAAACGGGAAATCCTCCATGAAAAACCTTGGGTGGTTTTTCCCGGCAACTTGCAAGGGCGACATGTCCGTGAAACCGGGGCGAAAGGCTGTACCTTGGTTAAGGTAGAAAACGGACAATCCACCCTCACCCATGTCCCGATGGATGTTTTCCGCTGGGAAATCTGTCAATTGGACGTGAGCGATGTGGCGGTGGCTGATGAAGTGGTAGATAGAGCACGGGGGGCCGTCACCCAAGCGAGGCAAAATGCCGACGGGAAACCGTTAGCGTTACGTTTTATCATTGAAGGCGCTTGTCCTGTGCATAATGATTTGCACAGTCACTCAGAACGTTGGACTAATGAAATCCGCGCGGCCGCTACTGATGCAGGCTTAGGCAATGTTTGGGTCGAAAAAATCAAGCTAAAAACACATGCCCTTCGCGCCAATCCATTACAAGACGAAGGGCCTTTAGCAGAATTGGGGCATTTCCTACGTGGCTTAGTCCAAGACGGCGACGGTTTACAAATGTTAAGTGGTGAATTTCGCTCCCTCAAAAACGCACTGCCGGCGGAGGCGCGGCAAAGCGAAAAAGGCGGCGGATTTGATCCTGACAATCCAGATACTATTCGCAAATTGCTAAATGGTGTAGAAGAATTATTGATGGCACGGCTACTTGTTCAGGAATAAACCAATGAAATATAAAGATTTTTATCGTTCATTTGCACCACAAAGGAATGCAGGTTGCTCAGCGAAGCGTCACGTACCACCACAAAAACTTCTTTGAATGAACTCTATCACACTAAATATTATGACGACTCGCACACGACTGGATACTGTATTTCGGCAAATAAAGGATAATAAAATCCTGGTTTCACTGCAACGCTCAGCTTTAGGGCGCATTCCCTTGTTGAAGGGTAATTAACGTAACTCATTGATTTTACGAAAATGTATGAAAAGCACTTATACAGAAAATTTTTATAAATCAATCAATTATAAAAATAACCTTTTTTGGAGAATGCGCCCAAGATGCTCAGCATCACATATACTGAGAGTACAACAGATTTGCGTCAGTCAACGGATTTTTTATAAGTAAGTAAGTTACTTATTGGGTTTAAAATCAATAGTCAAGCTAACCACAACCCTTGATTTTATTTTCACCCTTTTCAAGTGCGCCCGGTATATAACGAGAAAATTTTATCTGGATAACGTTATAGGCTTTCAATCAAGACGATTATGCGAATAAAAAAACGTCACTAGAAAATATTGGCGTATTTACCAATTTTACGGATGCTATCCCTCGATGGGATAGTATCCGAATTAAAAAACTGGCATAAGCAATTTAAACAGCAGCAGCCTAAACAACCGCCCCAGCATAAAACCTGGCATTGGCTAAAGAAAGTTGTAGATACGGCCACTAAAATTGCAGCCCTTTTGAAAGTGAAACATCTGCTTATTTTGATAGAAAAACTGAGCAAACAGTATAAAAAAACGTAACTAACTACAAGGATTGTATATAAGAAGGGATTTATAAGAAGGGATTTCTGGATAGTTACGGATGCTATACCTCGATGGGATAGTATCCGTTCGCCCTATCCGGCAATGAAGCGTATCCGTTGTACTTCCCGTATCCGTTATACTCAGGAATCATTCTGAAAATCCTTTATTATAAACAATCCCTGTAGTTAGTTAATTATAAATGTGGTTGCGACGATATCGGGAAGGGTTTGAGTGAATAGGTTTCGTTCATTATCAGGGAACGCAGGGTTGGGGGCGAGGGCGTTGATTTTTTCCCTAAGTTTCACCTAGAGCTATTCACATTCAACCCTTTCAGGGTTGGCATGGGGGGCAATATGACGAAAAATCCACAAACTTTTAAAAGTTGAAAGCCAATATAAACAATGGAGAACAATTCAATATGGCTGATAATAGCCGTAAACAGGCAAACGGCGCACGTTCTTATTACGATTTACTGGCATCCAAATATGATGATGCAACAAAAGAGTATAAATGGATAGCACCAGAAATCGTTAACAACCTCCTATTACCTCACGTAAAACCAGGCAATAGTATTTTGGATGTCGGCATTGGAACCGCTCAGTCTACAGAAGCGTTCCTTAAGGCCGGGTGTAATGTATGTGGCGTAGATATATCTCGCAAAATGCTAGACAAGGCCAAAGAAAAATATCCTTCTTTAGAATTATATCAAGGCAATATTGAAGAAGGCGTACCTTTTATAAGTACTCGTTCATTTGACATCGTATTAGGTGTAGGTATTCTTGAGTTTGTTACAAATATGGAAAACGTTATTGGCATTTTCAGTCAATTAACGAAAAGTGAAGGGTTGATTGGTTTCACTTTTGAAGAATTTATTGCCAAGCATGAAGTGCAAGGCCTGAAGGTTTCGGTTACCGCAAAAGGGGCGCTTGAGAATGTGCCGGAAATAAATAACTTTATGACTGTTCGGTATGAATATCAAGAAGTAGAAAGTATGATACACAATGCCGGTTTATCTTTACTTGAACATCAACATTTTATCGCGTATGAAAAATCTCAAGAACGCATACCAATATCTTATACAATTATGTTAGCCAAAAAGTGGGTTTAACCAGAAGGTTCCATCTTTTTTGACCGCTTTTCGCTAATTCATTGTACTAAAGAAATATGAAGGGTTGGAAAAACAACCATAGGCTCAGCGGAGAATTGGGAATTGGGAATATTATATTAACTTGACAATATCATATTAGCAGAAGTACAAAGCGAACCTTGTACGATTGGGCAGCGTAGTTTCCCAGGAGTGCAAGGCGAACCTTGTACGAAACCGGGCGTGATTGCTCATTCGTCTCAGGCGAACCTTGTACGAAAAAACGGCGTGATTGCTCATTCGTCTCAGGCGAACCTTGTACGAAAACCAATAACAGAGTATTACAATATGCAATTAAGTCATAAACAAATTGAACATTTCCATCAAGAAAGTTATCTCGCAGTTGGCCCATTAGTGGATGAATCCAAACGACAACAACTGACAGAAACCTTTTCTGATTTACAGAAACAATGGGCACAAGAACAGGGCGAATCGCTGGAAGATTACTGCCGAGTACTCAGTCAGTGGACAAACCTGTGGAAACAACACCCATTATTCGCCACTCAAATCCATCATCCTGAAATCACCGCCATTGCGCGCCAATTGCTGGGGGTGCCACAAATTCAGTTGTTCCACGATCATCTGATTTCCAAACCACCACAACATTCAAAAGCAGTGCCTTGGCATCAAGACTATGCCTTTTGGCCTGTCGATAAACCAAACGCGCTTTCGGCATGGTTAGCCTTGGATGATGTGACTGAAGAGTCTGGCAGCCTAGAATTTTTGCCCGGTGCCCACCTTGAAGGCGAACAAGCACCTCAAGATTTTCTCGGTTCGGATAAAGATTGGGGAGAACGTCGTGCTGAGATACGTAAAGTGCCCGTGCCAGCGGGTTGGGTGATCTTCCACAATTGCTTGTCTTGGCATATGACAGCCCCAAACCAAACCGATAAAGATCGGCGTGCGTTCATCTGTATCTATATGGATGCTAATTGTCGTTGGGAACCCAGCCATTCAGATTGGCATCCAACGAATGCACAGGTGAGCGTTGCGCCTGGGGAACGCTTTAATACGGATGAATTTCCGTTAATTTATACTGGCAGTACAACGGATTGACGGATTTTACGGATTTATTTTGATTTTTTTAAGGCGGAGGTGGTTTTTGGTAAATGGTTTCGTTCATTGTAAACTGGAAGTACAACTTCTTTCCTGATTTTACGGATTGGATAGGAAATCAACAACAAGGCGATTTGCCACCGGATCGCTTTTTATGGCCATTGATAGAATCTCTGGCTCAAGATGCCGCACTTTGGAAGGTGGGCTATCGAGTAGAAAGTCGTTCACTGAACAAAGATTTTTTTCAGAACGGTTGCCCTTTCAATAAACAACTGCCAACGGGCGCACGGTATTTAGCGATAGGTATCAATGATCCGCGTTCTGGGATTCATAAACCCAATGAATCCATACCGGCTTGGACGATTCGCTTACATCAACGGCAACTCGCCACCGTGTTTGAATGGATAAATCGTATTGCTGTCGGGGAATAAAGCTAAGCTCGTGATGCTATCGCTGGTTTTAACTTGAGCCACACTCTAAACTTGTGATGCTATCGCTGGTTTTTTAAGCTCGTGATGCTATCGCTGGTTTTAGCGATAGTATCACTTTAAGCTCGTGATGCTATCGCTGGTTTTGGCGATATTTCGTGATGCTATCGCTGGTTTTGCGATAGTATCACTTTTGCGGTAAGTCTTTTAACAAGTTAACGGATACTATCCCTAAGAAGGGATAGCATCCGTTACGTTATTTCGTGATGCTATCGCTGGTTTTTGGCGATATTTCGTGATGCTATCGCTGGTTTTTGCGATAGTATCACTTTTGCGGTAAGTCTTTCGTGATGCTATCGCTGGTTTTTTCAAAGTTAACGGATACTATCCCTAAGAAGGGATAGCATCCGTGAATTTATTTCGTGATGCTATCGCTGGTTTTGCGATAGTATCACTTTTGCGGTAAGTCTTTCGTGATGCTATCGCTGGTTTTGGCGATATTTCGTGATGCTATCGCTGGTTTTGCGATAGTATCACTTTTTCGGTAAGTCTTTCGTGATGCTATCGCTGGTTTTTTCAAAGTTAACGGATACTATCCCTAAGAAGGGATAGCATCCGTGAATTTATTTCGTGATGCTATCGCTGGTTTTGGCGATATTTCGTGATGCTATCGCTGGTTTTGCGATAGTATCACTTTTGCGGTAAGTCTTTCGTGATGCTATCGCTGGTTTTTTCAAAGTTAACAAGTTAACGGATACTATCCCTAAGAAGGGATAGCATCCGTGAATTTATTTCGTGATGCTATCGCTGGTTTTGGCGATAGTATCACTTTTAAAAAAACCAAAGGACAAAACGATGCCCCAAGAACTCAATTTACATTTCCAAAATGCCCAGCTAGTCACCATTCAGTTGGCTCAACATCCTCCACCAATGACGGTTGATTTTGCCATACCACTCACCCCCAAAGATAGGGAGGCGATTCGGCATTATTTAGAAGTCTATGCCGCGCAGTATGTGATGGATATTGATGATCAAGAAGCCGAGCGAGTCACCGTGCAATTACCGCAATGGGGACAAAGCTTATTTGATGCGGTATTTAATAATACGTCTGCAAAACAATTATTTGCTCAGTTCATCAATACGCCCAGTGACAAATATTTGGTTACCATTACCACCCAAACCCAGGAAATTTTATCGTTACCATGGGAATTATTGCATGATGCTGGGCAGTTTTTATTTGCGTTTCGGCCTTCGATTACGATTTTACGGCGGATTCCACCCAAAACCACGTTTCCGGCTTATGTGCGTCAATCGCATTTGCATATCTTATTTCTGATCAGTCGTCCGCAACGTGAAAGTTTTCTTAATCCACGCGCCGATGCCCAAGCGGTGTTAAAAGCGATTGCAAATTATCCGGCTATCACGGTGGAATTTTTACAGCCGGCAACACTGGAAAATTTATGGCAACGTTTGCAAAATCCAGATTTACCGCATGTTGATGTGATTCATTTTGATGGGCATGGTGTTTTTGATAAAACCGATGATTTAGTCCAAACCACGATTATGCAACTGGCTGGTGTAGCACGGCCGTTGCGTAAACAGTTGCGTGATTTGAAAATTGGCGCGAATACCGGTTATTTGTTATTTGAAAAAGCGGGCAAGTATGGCAAAAACGGTAGAGACAAATTTTATGTTCCAACCAGTTGGTTAAATCATATATTGTCAGAATCCAAAGTACGTTTGATGGTGTTATCGGCTTGTCAATCGGCAATGATAGCGCATGACGATCAGGAAATCGACGAAGAACCCATCGGCAGTATCGCTGTTGGTTTGGTCAAAGAAAGTGTGCCGTCAGTGTTAGCCATGAGTTATTCGGTGATGCCGCGGGCAACTGAACTGCTGTTTGGCGGGTTTTATCGGGAAATAGCCGCTGGTAACAGTGTCGGAATGGCTTTGGATAACGCGCGTCAGGCTTTGTTGCAACACAGAAAACGCCGCGATTTGCAACAGGGGCAAGCGCGCGTTGAGATTGAAGTCAGTGATTGGTTTTTACCCACCTTGTATCAATCGAGTGAAGACACGCCCCTGGTTTCGAGAATGACGCAAGAATCCCCGCAACCTCATCCGCATAATTTACCGGCCTTGCCATACGCAGGTTTTTGGGGACGGCGTAAGGAGTTATGGCAAATTGAAAATTGGTTTGGCGATGGGGTACGGCGTGTCGTGGTGAGTGGTTTTAGTGGGCAAGGCAAAACTTTTTTGGCGCAAGAATTAGGGCGTTGGTTATTGCAAACAGGACGTTTTGAGGCAGTGGTGTTTGTGGATTATTCGGGTTATCAAGGGCCGGATGCGGTGCAATGGGCGGTGACAACGTTGGGTTCAGTGATTGAGCAAAGTTTTTAACGAAATGTTAACAGGCTTAGACACTACCGCAGGTTATGAGCGTTGTTTGACTTTAGGTCGTTTAGGCCTTTGTTTTCGTTTTCAAGGACAAACAGAAGTAGCAGCCACTTATTATCAACAAGAATTAGATGAATTGGAGGAATTGGAACAGTCTAAGAGTGTATTAAGAGAAAGAAGTATAGTGTACACAAGTTTAGCCGATGTACTAACAGATATGGGACGTTATGCAGATGCACAAGCGGTTTATGAGCAAAGCTTGGCAATAAAAAATGGTGATCAAAGAGGAGAAGCTGTGGTACAAGGGCAATTAGGCAACTTAGCTCTATTTCAAGGTAAATTAGCAGAAGCCCGCTATTTTGCAATTAATGAACCTTCACATGAAGCAATTTATTTACATCAACTGGGCATGAAATATCAAATAGCTAAACAATGGGAAGCTGCCGAAAAAGCTTATCGAAAATCAGCAAATATTGAGGAAGCTCAAGGTAATTTATCCGGTGCTATCCAAACATGGATTCATTTAGGCATTCTTATGCAAACGATGGATAAATTGGTAGATGCAGAGCAGTGGTATCGAAAAGCAATTATTGCTATTTAGCACGAGAAGCTAAAGTAAATTTTGCAGGTACACAGTATGAGTTGAAAAATAAACATAGTGAATTGATTTTAATGGTTGTTCAGTCTGTAAAAAACATAGAAATTAGGAAAGAATTAGAATCTCAAATGGAAATTACACCAGAAGAATGGAAAAATATAAATTGTTGCTATTCAACAGATTTTAGCCGGCGAAAGAGATGTGGAAAAATTGTGTGAGCCATTGAATTATGAAGAAGCACCGATTATTATCGCTATCATTGAAGGGATTGAGCGGCCGGAGAGTTTGGAGTGGTTTGAAGAATGATAACTACAGGGATTGTTTATAATAAAGGATTAGATTTTCGTTATGTCTGGCTCTTAATCCTTTTTTATAGACAATCCATGTAGTTTTTGTTTTTAATCCTTTCTTATAGACAATCCCTGTAGTTCTTGAACTGGCATTGCACAGCCTACGAGTTTGAAGTGGTTTGAAGAATGATAACTACAGGGATTGTTTATAAGAAAGGATTGAATTTTCGTTATGTCTGGCTCTTAATCCTTTTTTATAGACAATCCCTGTAGTTTTTGTTTTTTATGAAGCATTTAGGTATATTTTGGAAAAAATTCTGTTGGTGACAGCGGAGGTGAAGGAAAAAGCTTTGGAAATTGATCAAAAGGAAAATAAATGAACACCGATTATAAAAATGCCGCACGTCGCCATTATGAAGATGCTGAAATACTGTTTAACCGATTACGCTGGGCTAATGCTGACCAATTATATGGTTTAGCTGCGAAATGTGGTTTGAAAGCCGTGATGGTAGGATTAGGTGCTCGTACCAAAACCAGCGGCGATTAAAAAAAACATAGCGTTCACATCAATAAATTATGGAACGAATTTATGACCTTTGCCAATGGACGTAATGGTGCAAAGTATGTTGGCTATTTATCAAGTCATAATCCTTTTCAGGATTGGGACGTATCACAACGTTATGCTAACACGAGCGAATTTCACCACCGTGGCGCACCGCCTCATCCCCGCGTCACTCCCCATCAATCAGCCGCCGCAACGATTGTTAAGAAAATCCTCCAACAAGCACAATCTGACGGTTTAACTTTAGGTTAAGTATATGATTCGTTTTCAAGAAGCCCTAGAAAATGCCATCCAATTGGTTAAACAGCATTACACTGATTTAGGCGGGCCGCCGGTACTTGTGCGTGATCTTTATGGTCGCATTCGGATCGCTTTACCCATCCAAGCACCCACCGATGAAAGTACGCAATATGACGATTTAGCGGCACTGTTTGAGCAAGCATTAGGCAATTTTAGCTATCCATCCGTTTTTTTATATAAGGATGAATTATTCGATTCTGACGCGCTATTTAATTCACCGGATAAAATCACTGTTTCAGGAGTACAAAGCATAAATTTTCGGGTATTTTGCCGAAGTCGAAAGGGCAACCCTTGTGGTTGCCCTTCTATTAAAATACCTGACAATTTATGCTTCGGTGCTTAACTTCCGAAACTTGAACCGCCAAACCTGACAGGTTTTTAAAATCTGTCAAGTTTAGTTTCGGGTATAATGGAATTCTCATTCCTAACAGAAAAATTGGCATGAACACAAAATTCCCGTTAGAAACTTTGCGAAAACTCTTTGTGAATGCTATCCCTGAAGAACAGGCGCAAGCAGATGAACAAGCCCCAGAATTAAGTCGTTTTTATGTGCCAAGCACACACACTCGCGCTTTAAATCCTAATAATATGTTGGTGGAAGGGATTCGGGGTAGCGGTAAAAGTGTCTGGTGGGCGGCACTCCAAGATGAACGTTATCGACAATTAGTAGCAGATTTATTACCACGTAGCGAATTAGCCAATATTCATTGTCGCGCTGGTTTTGGGCAAACCAAATCAGACAATTATCCGAGTAAGCAAATCTTAAAAAATCTGCTGGACAAATATGAGTCACAAGATATTTGGTACACTATTGTTGCTTTCAATGCCTTACCATTAAATATGCCAAATACTTGGGCGGCGCGGATTGACTGGGTAAAATCCGATCCAGAACGTATAGAACGCGCCTTCATTGCCGCCGACAAACAACAAGGCTTAAAAAAACTGATTTTATTTGACGCTTTAGATCGGGCGGCAGACGATTGGGGAAGTTTAAGACGCTTATTAAAGGGATTATTACAAGTGTTGTTAGAATTTCGTTCTTCCCGTGTCATTCGTTTAAAAGCTTTTGTCCGCCCCGATATGTTGGAAGATGCCGAGGTGTCGGCCTTCCCTGACGGCTCCAAAGTCATTTCTAGTAAAGTAATGCTAGATTGGCCTAAAATAGAATTGTTTAGTCTGCTTTGGCACCACTTAGGCAATGAACCTTCACTCGGAGAAATTTTTCGCCAAGTTTGTCAACAGCATTTTGGGCAAAAATGGACGCAACATGCTTCCACTGGCGTTTGGCTCATTCCGGATAAAATGCGTGTCTATGAAGAAAAACAAAGAGAAATTTTTCATGCACTTGCCGGCCCTTATATGGGGAGCGATGCCAGAAGAGGTTTTCCCTATACATGGCTGCCTAATCACTTGGGTGATGGTTATGACCAAACCAGTCCACGCAGTTTTTTAGCGGCTTTGCACACAGCAGCTTTAGATCACTTACGTGATAAACAAGCCTATCCTTTACATTATCAATCCATAAAAAAAGGCGTACAAGCCGCATCCAGTATTCGCGTTCGTGAATTGAGAGAAGATTATCCTTGGATAGATAGACTGATGACACCATTAAATGGACAAACGGTTCCCTGTGAATTTAATGCGATCACACACCGTTGGGGACAAAAGAAAGTTTTGAAAACCTTACAACAAGCCAATGATGAAGCGGTAGTTCGTTTACCGCCTAGCCGACTTGAACAAGGTTATGAAGGCATAAAACAAGATTTAATTGAATTAGGGATATTTCGACTGATGCGCGATGGACGTATCAATATGCCAGATGTTTATCGTATTGGTTATGGCTTAGGAAGAAAGGGGGGGGTGAAGCCAGTACGCTAAATTTCCCAAAAAACCGATATCCAGGCACTGGGGTCATTAAGTGGGAAAACTTCAATTTCAAAGGCAACCATAAAGGATTGCCTCTACGTTTAACCCGAACTGTAGGGGCAATCCGTAGCGTAAGCCCTCATGTCATTTGTTGATTTTAATCAATCCCATTCAGTGACCCCAGTGCCGATAATATCCAAGCCAGCTACGCTAAACTGCGCCACCCCCGAATTTGACTATTTACCGCCACCATCAGCGGTATCATACTCGCCATCGCGGACAAAAACGTGTTCAAGTCGTGATGCTATCGCTTTTTTTGGCGATAGTCTCACTCAAAAAATCTAGCCGTTATCAATATTTTTGACGTTAAGTTTTGTACACAACCCAAATGAGGACTGTCAATTCAAAGCCTAGTGTGACTCACCCAAAAAGAAGCGATAGCATCACTGAACACTCATAAAATCAATTGGTTATAATTTTGGTCCTGTACATAGCATTATTTTATGTTATGACAAATCTTTGTACAGGACAAAAAGTGTTCAAGTCGTGATGCTATCGCTTTTTTGGCGATAGTACCACTCAAAAATAACCAGATAGATTGATTTGGAACGAGACACATTATAATTATGTGATCCACAAAAGTGATACTATCGCGGGGGTGGAGCGATAGCATCACAAAATATTTTTGGTCCTGTACATAGATGACAAATATGAAACCGGATTTGAAAAATTGTCTGACTTAGACAACAATATCATAAAAAAATATGATGACACCATCATTCAGACTGCTTGAATACTCAAAGAGTAAAGATAATGAAATTTCAAGTAACGCTTGACCGTGATGAAGACGGTGTTTGGATAGTCGAATGCCCAGCGATTCCCGGTTGTATCACTCAAGGATACAGCAAAATGGAGGCCATAGAAAATATCCAAGAAGCCATTACACTTTGTTTAGAAGTGAGAGCCGAGCAAGGACTACCTTTGACAATTGAAACTCGACAATTGCAGGTGGCTATCTAATGTCTTCTTTACCCCATCTGAGTGGACAGCAAGTTGTACAAGTATTTACACGATTTGGTTGGCAGTCACATTATTATGGTCAAAGAAGAACATAATGCGACCCTTTCTGTACCCAATCACTCTCCGGTAGCAAAAGTACGTTACGTGGTTTGATTCGTGCCGCAGGGTTGACCGTTTCTGAATTTATAGCAGCATGTTAGTCAGGCATCGGCATTACCACAACCGTTGCAGCCTATTACCTATTTGGCAGCCCAGAAACTACCACCGTCAGCGGTGTCATACTCACCATCGGGCGCATTCCCATTTTTACGGACAGTTAAGTGACGGACAGTTGAGTGACGGACAATTGAGTACAACGGATACTCGAAATAAACGGATAATGCTCTAAATATTATCCTAATCTGTTTAGATGCACCAATACTAGGGCTGCTTTGAACCGTTCAAAATTGTTCCCTTTTTAGGCGGCTTCAGAAAACCATTTTCGTTTCTTTGTATTTATCCGTTTATTTCGCGTATCCGTTGTACTCAAGACAGGTACTCAAGACAGGTACTCAAGACAGGTACTCAAGATTGATAATGACCCTTTTTTTGGGAATGCGCCCCTCACCATCGCAGCCCATTATTTTCGAGCTTGATTTTAATTGAGCAAATGTAGAATGACTAAAGTTTCGCTACGATTAAAGGAAAAATACGATGAATAAAACCATTCGTGCCAGCGACATCTCATTACTTAAAGGTAAAATTTGGTCTACAGCGTACCTTTGATGAGCCATTTTTCCCAGAATGGCAACCGGCGGCTAAATTGCCAAAAATGACAGAATTCGATAAACGGTTTTTAGACCGGGCAAAAGAGGCCTATTTCAATTTAATTGAGTACCCCCATTGCTGGAAGATACCGTTAAAATGGCCGTGTTAGCACCTTTGTTAAATCTCGCTGGTTTCTATCGGTATCCTTTTCATATATCAACCCCGTAGGGGTTGAATTTGAATAGCCCCAGGTGAAACCTGGGGTAACTGGGGAACATTTAAGAGTTTTGCAACAGGCTCATCTATATTAAAATAAATCTTCTTAAACTCTAACTTCCGCCCCAAATCACATACCCTAAGTATTCATTGCCGTATTTTGAGTACAAACGTTTCGCTTTCTCCAAAACACTTTTTGCATTCCCCCCCCATTGCCGTTTTGTCGTTTATCTGGGCGCATTCCCATTTTCACCGACATAGTACAACGGATACTCGAAATAAACGGATAGGGCAGCACCGATCGTTCATAATTCTCCAATTCATTCTCTAAAATATATATTCTTCAAAATGTCCTTTCGCACCTTTAGTTTAATCGCGGCAATTGGAAACCGTGAAAAAT
>QNER01000077.1 GCA_003646175.1 Candidatus Parabeggiatoa sp. nov. 1 | reverse complement strand
GCCCTTTGCAGTAAAATACCTGTTTATTTGTGTTTCAGTACTTATATTACTTATATTTAAGAGCCTCTTGCAAAATTCTTAAATGTTTTCCCAGGTTTCGCCCTTATCGTTATACATAAGTGTTTAATTAACTGATTTTACCAATTATTTATAGCGGGAACGCGCCTTCGCTCCCGCACATTATCTTTGCGGGAGCGTCGCTGCTGCCTGCCCACAAACACGGGACGCTGTAGCTCCCTTCAATGGGCCTATAGTACAACGGATACTCGAAATAAACGGATACCGGTTCTTAAGGAATTATTCATGGTTGCTTCTCTTTATAATTTTGAAGCGTTGTGCGTCATATGAGTTTTTAAAATGAAATGCGAAGGTGTTCGTTCGCTATTCGCGATTTGAGATTTTTTACGGGCCGTTAAATAAAAGAAATGCGAAGATAGTTGTTTGCTATTCGCGATTTGAGATTGTTTGCTGGCCGTTAAATTAAATAATGCGAAGGTGGTAGTTTGCTATTCGCGATTTGAGATTTTTTCATGGCCGTTAAATGAAAGGGGCAACCGCGAGGGATTGCCCATCTCGGAATCAGTTTGCTAGAAAAACTTAATGAAGAGATGACAATATATAACGAGATGTAGGGGCAATCCTTTCTCGGAATCAGTTTTTGCGCGCAAAAACGTTTGCTTCGAATATGGTTGCCCTTCTTTATCATTTTGAAGCGTTGTGCGTAACATCAGTTATATAAATAGCAATGTGGTTTGACCAAGCAAGCTCCAATGGGTGGAGCAAAAGCTTAGTGTCATAATGATAGTCAAGCTTTTTTCATAAGTCAACCAGCTTTGGCAATTGATTTTTTCAACCATTTTGAAAATGCCAATAACCAAACCAAGTTTTGTTGTGTGTCTTATAAGACATCCTATAATACTAATGGTGCGCACGATAGGAATTAATTAAGTTCCAGGTAGTTACACTGGCTTTAATAATACGCACCTTCGGTGCTAAGTTTTAAAGCACCGAAGGTGCAAAATAATATAGCCAGGGCAACGCCCCTGGCTATCGTGCGTGCCATTATCCTATAATCCAAGTATTGTACGTAAAGCTTTAGCGACTTCCTCCATTTTTTTATCGTCCAAATGTCCCAACACCCTAACGATACGACTTTTATCAATCACACGGATTTGCTCACATAATAATATCGAATCATTGCTTAATCCACCAACACCGCTTGCTATCATGACATGCGATGGTAACAAAGTCTGTCGAATTTTCGTGGTGAAGGGTGCAATGACTGTATGTGGGCTGACTGCATTAGCACGATCAATTTGTAAGATTAAAACGGGGCGTATTCCAGCTGGTTCTGTACCCTTTATAGGGTTTAAATCACAAAGAATGACATCACCTCTCGCAATCTCTACCATTGGATTTCTCCACGAGCTAGGCGTTCTTCGTAAGTTTCTAAGTTGGCTAAGTAATCAGAAAAATCCGACTCGCCCAAATCCAATGTTTCATAAAAATGATTCCATTGCTGCCAACGTTTATGATCTTGTCTAACTTCGATAAAATCAATAAAATCATTGACTTCTTTTATTAGAGATTCAGGTAATTGTTGGATTTTGTTAATTGTTTGTGTCCGATAATCAATGGCGGTGGTTTCTAAATAAACGGGTTGTTTTGATTTATGTTGAATTTCGGTTGTCATTGCCATTTTAAAATATCCCATTAGTTTGTTTCATGACTCATTTTTATCTAAGTCTAATATTTTTTTCTCGTTCCCACCGCTTCAGGCCGGGGAATGCATACCACGACGTTCCAGCATGTCGTTCCAACAAAGTACAAAATTTAAAATACTTAACGCTAGAACAATGGAAACGATAAAAAATTATAACAATCCTAGCTGAAACAACATTTCACCTTGAAACTACTTTTGAAGGGTGCCGAATTTAGCACCCATCATTATTACTGCACATTTTCAAAACCCTATTTCCAGTTGTGTTAATAGCAATGCGCTTTTGTCAAGCAAGTGTCAATGGGTAGAGCAAAAGCATACCGTCATAATGATAAATATGGTCAAGCTTTTTTCATAAGTCAACCAGCTTTGGCAATTTATTTTTTTCAACCATTTTGAAAATGCCAATAACCAAACCCAGTTTTGTTGTGTGTCTTATAAGACATCCTATAATCCAAGTATTGTACCTAAAGCTTTAGCGACTTCTTCCATTTTTTATCGTCCAAATGTCCTAACACCCTAACGATACGACTTTTATCAATCACACAGATTTGCTCACAGCTAAGCCCAAGCGAGAGCGCAGGCCGTACAAACTAAAGTTTGTTCTCCTAAGTTTGTACTCCTAAGTTTGTACTCCTAAGTTTGGCATTAACACCAGAAGTATGTCCAGTCAAAGTGCGAATTTCGCGGCCGGTTTCGACCTCCAACAATTTGAGCGTGTCATCCGAAGAACCCGACAAAGCCCGTTTGCCATCGGAAGAAAAAGCGACGGCATGAACAAAGCCTGAATGTCCCATCTGCACAAACACTTCTGGCTTTTGAGCGAATGAAGCACTTGCCTTTGTCGGTTGAACGTCCTTCTCCCCCATGTACTGGTACACCACATAAGCCAGTCCAAAAAATACAGTCAATAAAACTAAATAACGTAAGATGTGCATGATAATTTCCTTTTTTAGTTAGGAGTTACCCGTTACCAATTTTTCAGATAACTCAAAATGATAGTCAGTATTCGAGTTGGTGAATTTCAGTGGCTTGGATTGAGTACAACGGATTAACGGAATAAACTTATTTTTAAATGGGTTTATCTGTTTATTGCGTCAATCCGTCGTACTAACTTATTCAAACAGATTATCAATATTAAAGGGATTAACCACGGTTACCTCTTCCAAAATAATACCCTCTTGAAAATCTTCACTTAAAATATGAGTGACTTCATTTTTTTTAGCGGTTACCAAAAGAAGTGCGTCCCAAAATGACACTAAATGTTGTCGAGTCAATGACATTGCATCACTAATACATTCAGGAGTCGCAGCCACGACTGGAAATAATACTTGCCAATCATTGACTTGTTCTTCAGCTTTTTCCATTGACATTTTGCCTTTACGAGTCGTGGCAAAGTAAAATTCTCCTAATACTTGTAAAGTTAATATGCAATCTTGAAAAATAGCTTTATCAACAATATCAATGGCTTTATGGTGTTTTTCGCCCGCCTTGCTATCAACGGCATAAATCAAAATATTTGCATCCAGTGTATAACGACGGTTACGCTTAGTCATAAAACAGCTCCCTTTTCATACCAGCAATCCCTAATGGATAACCGTGCTTCATTCTTTCTAAGGAACGTTGTCGGGCCGCTTGTTGTTCAGGTGAGAGTTGACGGGCTTGAAATGCCGACGGTTCATAAGGAGATGAGAGAGCACCCGCAAAACGATTCAAATCCGTGGTTTGGGGCGAGATCACTTTCTCTTTGGGTGATGGCTCCATTGCCAATAAAATGATCTTAACGGGTTTTTTAAACCAGTCCTTGTGATGTTCTGGAATGGGTATCATCCTATCGTGTGATTTCGATGTAAATTCAATGGCTTCCATTTTTACGTCCTCATTTATTAATTAACACTCATTTTTTCAGGTCACTAAAAATAACAAAGAATATCACATATTAATAGCATACGATGCCAAACCTAGTAGGATGGATAGAACTCAAAGCATCCATCATAATTACGGCACATTTTCAAAACCCAATTCCCAATTAAATAGCAATGTGGTTTGACCAAGCAAGCTCCAATGGGTGGAGCAAAAGCATAGTGTTATAATGATAGTCAAGCTTTTTTCATAAGTCAACCAGCTTTGGTAATTGATTTTTTCAACCATTTTGAAAATGCCAATAACCAAACCCAGTTTTGTTGTGTGTCTTATAAGACATCCTATAATCCATTGTACGTAAAGCTTTAGCGACTTCTTCCATTTATTATCGTCCAAATGTCCCAACACCCTAACGATATGATTTTTATCACTCACACGGATTTGCTCACAACCTAAGCTTTTAGATAATGGCTAAGCCCAAGCGAGAGCGCAGGCCGTACAAACTAAAGTTTGTACTCCGATTTTCTGAAAAGCTATAGTTGCCAAAAATGATAGTTGTTAGAAACCGTAAAGCGTTTTGGAAACGCTTTACGGTTTTGCCCTATATTGGCTGTGGTAGCAATAAATATATTCTATAGTCAATCATACTAAAAGGAGTGCAAAGCAAACCTGGAACCAATTTAATTAACCGCTATAGCGCAGTCCGTTGGCCCACCAAATCCGACAAGCCCCTTCGTCGGATACCATACAAGGGCCCACCGGTTCCCGCGGCGTACAAGTTCTCGCATAAAGCTTGCAATCGTTAGGATAGATTTTACCCAGTACCACTTTGGCACAGTCACAGCCCGCCGGCATTTCACCTAACCGCTGACGAGAGTTATCAGCATAACCGGGAAAGCAGACGCGGGCATCATGCGAAGCGTAGGCTTCTGTTAGCGCAAAACCGGAATTGGGAATCGTACCCACTCCCCGCCAGTTGGCATCTACCACTTTCATCACCTGTTTTAGATACCGTTTCCCAGTCAGATTGCCACCCTCGCGCACGGCTTCAGGATAACAATTGTCGAGAAAATGCTTTTTTTCAAGCAATTGGCGTAATGTGGAGTAGAACGCTGCCAACAGACTCTCTGAGGTAAATCCAGCAACAGCGGTGGGAATATGATGTTGTTCGGCCACAAAGGCCCATTCTTCTGGACCCATCACCGTAGAAACATGGCCGGGTGCCACCAGCGCATCGAAACCGGGTTCATCAGAATCTAACAGCATCGCCACCACTGGCCAAGTCAAGCGCCCAGACAGCAATACAAACAGATTATCTGGCACACCTTGCGCCAGCATAGACGCTATCGGCACAATCGTGGTTTCAAACCCGGCGACAAAAAAGACCACGGGCTTGGTGCGATCTTGTTCGGCAATCTGAACCGCTTCCATAGGTGAAGCAATAGGACGGATTGCCGCGCCAGCCGCACGCGCCTGTTCCAAAGAACGAATTTCACGGCTAGGCAGATTAACGGGCACCCGCAGCATATCCCCGAAAGCCACCAATGTTACTGATTCCTTCAGTGCCAGTTGTATCGCTTCATAGATATCTTCTTCGGGACAGATACACACTGGACAACCCGGCCCTGGGATCAGATGAATGCTTTCTGGCAACACACTGCGTAAACCCGCTTGAGTAATGGCTCGCTCATGGCCGCCACAGACATTCATAATCTTAACTGGGTTTGGCAATGTTAAGGCCTGAATTTTTGTCAACCAAGCTTTGGCATCAAGCGACATGACGGTGGCCCTCATGGAAACCTTCAAGGTTTTCAAAACCTTGAAGGTTTGGTGCAGAACGGTTGTGCTGGACTTCGTGACGTAACCAATTCAGCCAATCATGCAGTCCCAGTTGTTTTTTAGCTGAAATCGGCATCAGCGGAATCTCTTTGGCGAGTGCTTTCAAGTTGTTCTCGACGTTAGCCGGCTGGAAATCATCCAGAAAAGGCAACAAATCTGTCTTGCTGAGCAATACCAAATCTGAAGCACGGAACATCACTGGATACTTGGCGGGTTTGTCATCTCCTTCAGTGACAGACAGCAGTGTCACATTACGATGCTGCCCCAAATCAAAACTGGCCGGACAAACCAAATTGCCGACATTTTCAATAAATAAGACATCTAAATGCGCCAGTTCAATCTGATGCAAGGCCCGATGAACCATTCGGGCATCCAAATGACAGGCAGTGCCGGTAGCGATTTGTATAGCCGTCACGCCTTTGGCACGAATCCGCTCGGCATCATTTTCGGTTTCCAAGTCACCTTCGATAACCGCCATAGATAACTCAGGGCGCAAAGCATCAATGGTGGCTTCCAACAGGGCGGTTTTTCCCGAACCGGGAGAAGACATCAGATTAATACACAAAACACCGTGTTTATCAAAATGGGCACGATTATGCTCCGCTTGATGATCATTCTCTGAGAGCAGATTTCTGAGTACCGTTACGGTTGCAGACGTTTGTTCATTGGGTGATGTGATACCACATCCACAAGTGTCACACATAAAACCTCCTTTTGGGTAAGTACTGAAGCACAAATAAACCGGTATTTTACCGCAAAGGGCAACCACAAGGGATTGCCTCTACATTGAGAGATTGTAGGGGTAATCCTTTATGGTTGTCCCCGATATTTTTGAAGGGTGCCAAAAACTCATTAAAAAAGCCCCTTGGCTGTGAAGCTTTGGGGCTTTTTAATTTTAGAATTTGCGTAAAGCATAAGTTTTATGTCAGTTTGGATTGAAATTAATAATTATCTTGACAATGTCACATTATCAGGAGCACAAGGCGAACCTGGTACGAAAAAACGGTGTGATTTATCAGGAGTACAAGGCGAACCTGGTACGAAAAAACGGTGTGATTTATCAGGAGTACAAGGCGAACCTTGTACGTACGAAAAAACGGTGTGATTTATCAGGAGTACAAGGCGAACCTGGTACGAAAAAACTTGGTTCTGATTGAAATGTGATATTGTCAAGTTATTGATGCCGCTTTTTTATTGCCACGTTGAACCCAACACGCACGTCAGTATCAAATATCACTGTATCTACCCCCTCTAATTCTGTCCATCTGTTCTTCAACTGACTCATCATTGTTGAGGCAATTGAAAAAGGGGTGATCACAAACGGAACGTCGCGTTTTCTTCGTTTTTAACACACTCTTAATAATTCCCTTCCTTAATTTTTCCGCGATAGAGTATTTTTACTTCATCAAAGCGATCCAATGCTTTGAGTATGTCATTCACATTTATCTTGTCACATAAATCGACTACACTGGCTTCCATCAATACCTCCAATTATGTTAGCTGATGAATCGTTGTGCATCGGTTGGCACCAGCACACATTTTTACCAGAGAAGTGCTTCCTGATTGCTATATAGTGTTGGTAATCGTTCGCCCAACTAACAAAATCGTTGTGTTCGTCCAAAAGTCCATTGCGATAATCATTGATAAACGTTTCTGATTCCATTGTGTATCTATTTTCATACACACTCAATCGTTTAGGATCAGCAAATAAATAACTTCCGCCAACAGCCAACAGCTTTTCACGCCATTTTTTTGGCGTGAAAGCAGTTGTCTAAAAGCTAAAGTACCCTAAAGGGCACTTCACCCGAACTGGGGGAAGTTAATTTTTCTTCGAGCCTTAGCAATGGCAACGAGTGCGTCGTTTGTCGAACGGTATTCAATTCTTGGTTTTCGCATAGTTAATTAACTCCTATTTATATTGCTATCGTCCAGTTGCTCACCACAATAACCTCATCGCAAAGTGGTGGGCAACCAAAAGAGGTTGCCCACCCTACTAACTAATGGTCACCATAATGTCCACTAATAGAAACGATATAAATGCACTCATCATCAAAGCGATAAATCAACCGCTCTTTTTTAGACAAGTGCCGCGAATAACAACCTGAATATTCATGTTTTAATGCTTCTGGCTGACCAGTACCTTGTGATGGTTCATCACTACGCAACATTTCCTTAATAATCCCATTGAGTTTTTTATGTCGTTTTTTATCGGTGGCTTCAAGCGTTACATAGTCATGCCATGAATCATTGATAAAAGATATTGATCGCATTGAACTTTAATCATCCATTTGAATGCCCAACTGTTTCGGGGAAACTATAAAACCTTCACCTCGTTCAAAGGCCATCAACCCCCTTTCAACCTTTTCCTTCAAAATGGGATTGTGACGCACATACTCGGTTTCATCCCCACTGGCAAGGATGGCATCAAGTTTCGCTCGCAACTCCTTATCTATTTTTTTGACAGGAGTTGATGGTTGCTTAATGAAATATTGAATGGCATTTATAATCACATCAGTAATACTTTTGCCTTCTTTAAGTGCCATTTCATTGAGTGCCGTTTCTAGCCGCGGATCATCAATATTTAAAATAAATTGTGACATCATTAACACCGTTATCAATTGATAATTAATTATAGTAATTCTATTGCAAGTGTCACTGTCAAGTCAACTCGTTTTAAGCTTGAACGACACTAAACCCATCCCATAACCGCTTTCAATTTGGTGCCTGATTTTTAACGGGTGCATGATACACCCTATTTGCACCGCACCCATTAAAAGCAATGCCCGAACCTTAACCAAGTTATCCGGCGAAAGCGGCGAGCATTCTATTCCCAGTTCCGCCCCTGTCAACCACCTAAGCTTGACAAAAAATGTTCACACCGACGGCGGAGTTGCAAGTACCATCCGTGCCTTATGGAACACCCATCAAACGACCGGCGAATTGTTTCCCGGTATAGTTGCCCAGAAAAGTTTCGAGTAGTCCAGTCTAAGTAGTGATGGTGTTCAAACGGATACTATCCCGGCAAGGGATAGCATCCGTCAAATCACTACATGTACAGGACTACCAAGTTTCGCGCCAAACCTGGCAGGTTTTTACCGGAGACAAAACTTTTCTGGAGGAGTATATTCTTATCCAAGTTCACTACTTGGTAAAGCTTAAGGTGGGCACAGTAATATTACGCCCACCCAACTTTGTTACCACTTCTTATAAGGTAAGAATTTTCCAGACATCGTGAGTTTGACCCTATCTCCCTTAGGATCTTCTTCTTTATCAACATCCAACGTAAAATCAATCGCGCTCATAATGCCGTCACCAAATTTTTCCTGAATAACTGCTTTTAAAGGCACACCATACACCTGCATGATTTCGTAAAAACGATAAATCAGTGGATCGGTGGGCACGAGAGGTCCCAATCCTTTGGTGGGAAATTCCGTCAACTCCGCCACTGCTTCTGGTGCTAGCCCTAATGCAGAGGCCAGTTTGTTAGCTTCTTCTTGCGAGGCTGTCGCTTGCCGATAAAAAAGCGCGGCAATCCAAACTTCATCATGTCCCAGCACTTTTTCCAAGTCCGCAAAAGTTATCCCTTTCGCTTTCCGGCTAAAAGTGTTTTAGTCACTTCTGGTATTTCCATATAGTTCTCCTTAATGTTGTTAATATACTGAGCGTACTAAAAAAAGTAACTACTCAGCCCTGAAAGGGCGCTTTATTAAAGCCCAGGGCAGCGCCCTTTTCACCAGAATAACAACGAACAAGCCCACCAGGTGCGATTTAAAATTTTAATGCGCCCAGAAAGGGCTCTCACATCATAAACACTACACCTGGGGCGTTGCCCCAGGCTATAATAATTCGCACCTTCGGTGCTGAGTAGTTACTAAAAAAAAATCAAAACTATTTAGCGCGAATTGTGAATTGTGAAGTATTAATTTTTAATGAAACAATGGTTATTTAACTGACTATTTTTAGAAAAATTTTTGTCAATGCTCACCGGATTTTCACCACCCCAGTTTGGCACTCACTGCCATTAAGTTAAGCTTTTCAGCGAGGGCAACCACAAGGGATTGCCCCTTTGAGCCGTCATTGAAGGTAGGGGCAATCCTTTATGGTTGCCCTTTCGAGGTTCAGGTTTTTGCGCGCAAAAACCTGAACCTCGAAAACTTAATGGCATTGAGTTTGGCACTACCCCCAACCTTCATAAATTCTCATATCAAATTAAAGCACTTTAGCTGCAAAACTTTGGCGTTTTTTTGTGCCTAAAAAAATTGAATCATTAGCAAACCATTGGTGACTCAAGTTACTTCACTGGGTTCCCAATGTGTTTATCAAGCGCCTGAATTGCCGTATCCAACTAAAAGTACATTCACTTTTTAGTAGTCCTGTTCCAGTCGTGATGGTGTTCAAACGGATACTATCCCGGCAAGGGATAGCATCCGTCAACTCGCTACATGTTTAGGACTACCCACTTTTTTTGGTATTTTATCACAAGCCGCTCTCTGCCGTCTCACCAGTCATAAGAATGGAACGACGTTAACAATGGTTCATCACAATCAGCTACCAAGCCATCTCCCCGTTCCTCATTTGGTGAAAAACTCTTATGCACCGATTCATTGGCGAGTACAATGGCATAGTGATGGGTGATTTATGAGCTCGCTCGCGCAAGTCGAAAAAGCAGCGGTGTCATACGCTGGAGTCGAGCCTGCGCCACTTGGTGAGTAAAAAATTAAGAGGGTTGCAATAACCAGTGGGCGCATTTCTATTTTCTTAGCAGACTAGAACTAACGCCCTCAACCCGTCAATGGGTTTTTCAGGCTAAAGTTTCGCTCCGCGAAACTTTAGCCTGAAAATGTGAATAGCCCTAGGTGAAACCTAGGGAAAAAAATCGAACCTTCAACCCGTCAATGGGTTGAATGTATTTTTAGTGATACTATCGCAAACAAAAGCGATAGCATCACGTTTTTAGTGATACTATCGCAAAAAAAAAGCGATAGCATCACGACTTGATCACATTTTTTGTTCTGTACAAAGCCTTTTTTTTACACAGGCAGAAAAATTTTCACCATTTTGTGAGTTCAGCATGAGAGGCAGCAATAAATAACTCATGTCTTAAAAACTTCAGAAGTTTGGCAAACCTCTGAGGTTTTTGTTGGGGTGTTATTTTTTCCTATACTTTACTTTGAATAATATAGATTGAACAGGTGGCAACTATGCAAAGAAAACAGATGGCTTCTGAAACGGTAAAAATTTTAGAGCAAGGTTTATATAAAACGCTTCAAGGGACTACTGTCAATTTGACTCATCAACTGAAACAATGTGTTGATAACACCCAATGTTATACCCTTGAAACTTTGGTTAACATTAGAGAATCCGTTTTGTCAAAGTCAAAACCTTTCTCCCAGACTCAATTTGAGGTGGTGAATGAAACCACCTTATTGGGTGCAAAACGTCTCGTTGAGGGTTATAACCATGTGGGGGTATTAAACTTTGCTTCTGCTAAAAACCCTGGGGGTGGCTTCCTTAACGGGGCTCAGGCTCAAGAGGAAAGTTTGGCACGTAGCGCTGGTTTATATCAAAGCCTACTCAGGTGCTTTATGTATTATGATTATCACCGTTCCCATAAATCTTGTCTTTACTCTGATCATATGATTTATTCTCCTTATTGTCCCATTTTTCGACAAGATAATGGCACTCTTTTAGAAACACCCTATTTGGTTGATTTTATAACCAGCCCAGCACCCAATGCCGGCGTGGTTTCTCGCAATGAGCCAAAGAAGGTAAGTCTAATACCAGAAGTGCTTGAGGAACGTAGTTCAAAAATATTGAGTTTAGCGGCTTATCATGGTTGTGACGCTTTAGTGTTAGGCGCATGGGGATGTGGTGTATTTAGGAATGAGCCAGAAATGGTTGCCAGAACGTTCTTTGAACATCTTCACTCTCAAGGCGCATTTTGGGGTTTTTTCCAAAAAGTGGTTTTTTCGGTTTTAGATACTTCATCAAAACAGAAAACCTTTAAGGCATTTCAGGATTGCTTTTGATGGTGAAATGGTTCTTCAGGTTTTGGGATTCGTCCATAAGGTGGGGTGAATAATGCCAAGCTAATATTGCATCTTCGCTTCCATGCAAAGTTCGCCTGAAACGAAAAATGTTCTTTCTACTGCCAACTTGGCTTTGACGGGTACCCTATTGGAGTCCAAACTTTAGTTTGGACAGTTCCAAGATAAATCTTGGACTCCGATAAATATTGACAAAATTACACTATAAATTCAATACTCGCCAATAGCATTTCATCACCGCTTTGCAATTGCGTCCGCCAATCACCACAGTGTTGACACAATAAACGATTCGGGAGTACTTCTGATTCCACACCACATTGCAAGCAGCGCACTGTTACCGGTAATTGTTCAATGATCAGTTTAGCCGCTTCGGCCAGTGTGCCAACACTGGCGATTGGAAACGCTTGTTCTAATAGCTGCGGTTCGACACCAGACAGGGGGCCTATTTTCAGGGTGATGGTTTCAACTTGATGTCCGGGATAATCTTGGGCAATGTCTAAAACTTGTTTAAGTAGGGCTTGACAAACAGAGAGTTCATGCATTTTCAACCATCAGCATTTCGTCGAAAAGTTCCCATGTTGAACGATAGTCTTGAGGCGTTATTTTCTGAATGGCATAACCCACATGGACTAAAACGTAGTCCCCTGGCACGATGGATTCATGTTGCATCATAAATAAATTGATCTCTCGTTCAACCCCCTTGGCTTCACAGCGAGCGTTGTAGCCATTGATTTCTATAATCTGCATTGGGATAGCTAGACACATCATTCATTTCCTGTCATCAATTATCGGTTATCATATTCATATTGTCAGGCCGATTAGTGGAAGCCAAATTCACCAAAATGCCATAATAGTTTTATTTATAATTATTATTTAAGGGTATTTAACCACCGCCAGTTGGGAAAAAAAATGATCCAAGATGAGCTATTATCGTGTATAATACTTTTTTTTTGATGGGTGTTTTGTTGGATGTGTGATGAAAGTCCTATCCAAATCGCCTGATGTGATGTAGTTGCCCAGAAAAGTTCGTGACCAAATCTTCGAGGTTTGCTAAACCTTGAAGGTTTTTACCAATGACAAAACTTTTATGGATGACTATCAAACAGATAAGGCCACTTTTATAGGATTGTGTCATGACTTATCCTACCCATGACATATATCTTATGGTATTGAGACCATTTTTCTTAATTATACAACTCAATCACCAAGTTTTTTGAACTAAAGTCAATGACAAATGATGAATAGCTATTTGCTAATCGGTCATAAAAACTTGAGCATTGAGAATAAAGGAGCAGTTTAAATGTCAGAACCACAATACGAGTTTAACGAACCACAAAACCAGATCATTTCGGGACTTTCCCAAAAAATGAAGTTTGTCAGCATCTTTTTGATAGTTGTTGGCCTTCTTCAGGCACTGGGCGGAGTACTCTCTATGGTATCCGCTCAGTCTGTGTCCGGGTTAGTGGAAGGCCTCATTGGGGGTATCATTTACATTTTTGTTGGGGTTTGGGGCGCTGGTGCTGCGAATTCTTTCCAGCAAGTTGTTGATACTGAAGGAAATGACATCGATCACATGATGAGTGCCCTTGGTGACTTGAAAAAAGCAGCGACACTCACATACTGGTTGTTGATAATTTTCATTATTCTGTTAGTGGCTGGCGTTATTATTGCTATTATGGCAGGTGCGGCTAGTCCGAGTTAATTCAACGACGTTACAATCAGGCGTGGTGAAAATGGTGGATGGTGAATGATGAATGATGAATGATGAATGGTGAATGATGAATGGTGAATGGTGAATGATGAATGGTGAATGGTGAATGGTGAATGATGAATGAAAAGCATATAGGTCACTTATTGTTTTTTTATACATTTGAAATGATGGAATCAAAATGGGATCAAGTTTTAATACCAATGGAACTTCATTTTCACCACTCCACCACCAACCCCTCCATTTTTTCACGCTTGATTGATAAACTCATGTCCAAACGGATACGGATACTATCCCTTGCCGGGATAGTATCTGTCAAGTCGGTGCTCTTGTCCAAACGAATACTATTTTTTTGAGCGATCGTATCCGTCAAGTCAAAATAGGGTGAACTTTCTGAGTTGATTTTGAACGCAAAATTAACACCTCAGCTTGCGGTATCGGGTGGAAGGTGGGATTTCCTCAAAAAAATAGACTGTTTTTTCTGTTACTATCCCTTGAAGGGTGAGTGACAGTCTATAGTTATAAACCTTCAAGGTTTTGGTATAAACCTTCAAGGTTTTGGAAACCTTGAAGGTTTTGCTCTAAACAGGAAATAACATAAATTTAAATGGGTAATTTTACCAAGCCGCTGTTATCCTTACACTGAGTTCTTTGATGGCTAAATTCTGATCCCTCCCACTGCTATCGCGAATAGCATCGGTTAAAGCCAATAATTCATAAAGTTTGGCATCTTTAGTAATCGCTTTAGGGACTGATTTGTATAACGGTGAAAACGCAAAACCTTGGACAGTCCCTTCCGGAGAAGGCCACACTGGAGGTGGGTTATTGGCTTGAATAATAGTGTTTGCTAAGGGCGCAGCGGCGTAAGCAGTTGGAATGCCGCGTGTTATGCTGCCAAGCACAGGCGGATAAGCGTATTTAACCCCGTGTATGACAAATTCGGTGAGTGCATTGCGAATAGGTCTTTTATTGAAGGGCGCATCGGCATTAATGTTGAGAAGACGAGCCGCGGCGGCACGTTTAAGCCCGGCATGTACTTCAGAAACACTCATAAATAACTCTTGTGCAAGATATGCATAAGTCCAATCTTGCGGCCCAAGGGCAACCAGTTTTAATAAAATAAAGACATCTTGTGGTTTCAGTATCATATCATTATGGTATTTGTGAAAAGCGAATAAGAAAAGTATGAATTTTAACACATCTCTAATTCCTATCAAGAGGGGAGCTTACAATTACTGTGGTACGCTTGAAGATGAGTTATATACACAGAGGATAGAGGTGGAGTGATAAAAATTGTGTTCGCGCCTAAAGTTTTGGCGCGAATTGTGAATTGTGAATTGTGAAGTATTAATTATTAATTAAAAAATGTTATTTAAGTCACTATTTTTATTGGTTTTTTTGTCAATGCGAAACCAAAACTTTGGCGCGAATTGTG
>QNER01000076.1 GCA_003646175.1 Candidatus Parabeggiatoa sp. nov. 1 | reverse complement strand
GCCCTTTCACCAAACATCATCATGATATGGAACTTTCCGCTTTATTGCACAAACTGTGACATCGTCGAAGCAATGTGCGTAACATCAGTTAATATACTGATTTATAAGGTTTGGTTTAAACAACCTTAAAATTCTCACCCAAAACTTGAGCATCAAGTTTAAATCAAAGCCATTATGCCTATTACTAATTACCCATTGATAAATGAGTTTTGCAATAGACTCTAAGTACCTTGCAGAATATTTACGGAGTTCTAAAATGTCTGAAACTGTCATGCCTTTAATGGGCAAGGTTGCATTGGTCACCGGTGGTAGTCGAGGAATTGGCGCAGCCATTTGCAAACGGCTTGCCAGCAGTGGTGCCAATATCGTATTAACATACAACAATTCCACGGATTCCGCTAACAATGTTGTGGAAACCTGCAAATCGCACGGGGTATCGGCACTAGCCATCCAAGCCAATGTGGGTAATGTTGAAACCAATAGAAAAACAGTAGAGCAAGTCGTTCAGGACTATGGGCGTGTTGATATCCTTGTGAATAACGCTGGTATTTTTCAGCAAATCGATCCATTAGAGGTGACTATCGACGATTTTAACAACAACGTCAATATCAACCAGCGGGGTATTTTTTTCCTCACACAAGCCGCTGTCAAGCAAATGCCAAAAGGGGGCCGGATTATTAACATTGGCAGTATTTTTGGTGAAAGCGTACCCTACCCTAATCTTGCTCTCTATTCAATGACCAAATTTGCAATCGCCGGTTTGACTCGTGCATGGGCGCGTGATTTTGCGCCTCGTGGAATTACGGTAAACTGTATCCAACCCGGGCCTATCCATACCGAGATGAATCCAGAGGATGGTGAAAATGCCAAAGGGTTCATACCTCGCTCTCCGATTGAACGTTATGGCCGTGTTGAAGAAATAGCAGAAATGGTCGCTTATCTGGTAGGCCCAAACACGGATAATGTCACAGGTGCTATCATTAACAATGATGGTGGATGGAATGCATAATTGTGGGTAGTGCATGTCCATCTCTGGAATGGTGAATGGTGAATGGTGAATGGTGAATGGTGAATGGTGAATGATGAATGGTGAATGGTGAATGGTGAATGAATGGCTCGATTGCCTTCATAAGTAAGGGCTTCTATTGTGTTATTGAGTTATCAGGTAGTGGTGCAATGTGGGCGATGGAGCCCGGGGTGTGCATTTCTATCGCTTGACTATAACCAACGTTCCAACCCCGAAGGGGTTTTCAGGCTAAAGTTTTTGCGAGCAAAAACTTTAGCCTGAAAATGTGAATAGCCCCAGGTGAAACCTGGGGTTAAAAAATATCACTCACATTTCAGGACTACCAGTTATCATTCATTTTCACGATTTTGAAATACGCTCCGTATCTAAACGCCAGTGCCTTTGCTCTAGGGGTAGTCCAGATTAGGCTAAAGTTTTTGTTTTGGCAAAAACTATATAGTGATTTTACGGAGACGGATGCTATCCTTTGATGGGATAGTATTCGTTTGAACAATTCTTAACTAAAACGGTGGAACCTATAGAAATGACTTTGACAATCGCAGACTTAAACTTGAATATGGCTTTGCTCTTGCCAGAAATTTTAATGCTGACAATGGGCTGTCTTATTTTGGCTATTGATGCCTATTTACCCAAGCATTTGCGGGGGTTAACCTATCAACTCAGCCAAGGCACTTTACTGGGTGCCGCCCTACTGATTATCGCAGCTATGCCTTCCCAACGTGTATTGGCGATGAACGGGATGTTTGTCAGTGATCCCATGGGGGCGGTACTAAAACTGTTTATCGTGTTAATCGTCTTTTTCGCCTTTATCTACTCGCGGGACTATCTGCGTGATCGCAAACTCCTGAAAGGCGAATACTTTGTGCTAGGACTGTTTGCGGTTTTAGGCATGATGGTGATGGTTTCCGCCCATAGCCTGCTGACTATCTATCTTGGCTTAGAATTACTGTCGCTCTCTTTATACGCGATGATTGCGATGCACCGCGATTCCCAACAAGCCTCAGAAGCGGCGATGAAATATTTTGTGTTAGGCGCATTAGCTTCGGGTATGTTGTTATATGGGATGTCCATGATCTATGGCATCACTGGCACACTGGACTTAGCAGAACTCGCCCAAGCCATTCCGCAAGCCTCTGAACATCAAACCATTTTAGTATTTGGCTTAGTCTTTATCGTCATTGGTTTAGCATTTAAGTTAGGCGCAGTGCCCTTTCACATGTGGCTACCCGATGTTTATCAAGGCGCACCCACCGCTGTGACTTTATTTATCGCCAGCGCACCCAAAATCGCGGCCTTTGCGATGTTGATGCGTTTGTTGGTGGATGGGATGCAACATTTACAGACCGACTGGCAAGATATGCTCATCTTGCTCTCTATCTTATCGATGGCAACGGGTAATATTATTGCCATTGCTCAGCGCAATATTAAACGCATGTTAGCCTATTCAACCATTGCCCATGTTGGCTATCTCATGCTAGGTATACTCACAGCCAGCAAAACCGGTTATGCCGCTTCCATGTTTTATGTTGTCGTTTACAGCCTAATGACTTTAGGGGCCTTTGGGGTGATAGTGCTACTCAGTCGTGCCGGCTTTGAAGCCGAACAGATTGATGATTTTAAAGGCCTAAATGACAGAAATTCTTGGTATGCCTTTATTATGTTAATCATCATGCTCTCAATGGCAGGTGCGCCACCCTTTATCGGCTTTTGGGCAAAATGGTCCGTTCTTACCCAAGTTGTACAAGCAGGATTTATATGGCTAGCCGTTATCGCAGTGCTATTTGCCATTATTGGCGCATTTTACTATTTGCGAATTATCTGGATGATGTACTTTGAGAAAGCCGAAGACACGACACCGATTGAAGCTGGGATGGAATTGCGTGTTGCATTGAGTGCTAATGCCTTGGTGATTTTAGGGCTTGGAATCATGCCGCATACCTTGATGGCGGTGTGTTTAGGGGCACTTGGCGTTGCGTGATTCAAGGATTAAGTACAACGGATTGACCAACTAAGCGGATTTTTCTGGTTCCCACGCGCCGGCACTGGGGTCGTTAAGTGGGAAAGCTTCAATTTCAAGGGCTTGCGCGGGGGATTGCCCCTACAATTCAAGGGTTTGCGCGGGGGATTGCCCCTACAAGAATAATTGAAATTGTCGGGGCAACTTTATGGTTGCCTCTCATTTGAATCAATCCCATTCAACGACCCCAGTGCCCACGCGCCGGTGTGCGTGGGAATGAAAAAACCGTCTTGGTTCTAGGCAAACCTTGCACCAGAAAATAATCCTGATTATCACGGATTGGGGGGAGGCTAAAAAATAAGGCGTTTAATGAGATTTGGGCGTATCAAAATACCTGATTAAAGAAATGGTATTAAATGTTTGATTAAGCAAACCTTCCGAAATTTCTTGCCATTAAACTGGGTTGTGTTCACTCATTAACGACTGAAATACTGAACCTCCCCAAAATACCTGATAACTATTAAAAAACAATTCTATACCAATACGCTTTTCATTCACATTTTCACCACCCCAGGTTTAGGCATATCAGCTATACCTCTAGCACTTTGTAAGTTCTTCAAAATCGTCTTCAAAGTAGGATAAATGGGTAGGGGTTTTAATTGACTGATATACGCTTGCATCGCAGTATCTATAGTTTTTCAGATAAATAATTTCAGTTAGAAACCTTCAAGGTTTTTGCAACGCTTTACGGTTTTGCCATAAATATTTTTCTGAACGTCTATATCAAACCGGGCGCAAGCGCCGTGAAATGAATCTGTAGACATTCAGCCGCATATAACACGATCAACAGATTCAAAGCCGCTTTATTTAAAAACCGCATACGCATTCCCCCCTCGGCTACCGGTAAGCAAACACCGGAAGAACTCCTAATGATTTTACAAAGGTATACTTCGTTCCCTTGAAAAGGGGGAAAATGAAATAAGAAGTTGTGATTGACACAATTCGCATTTCTATTGACGTTGAGCCACATCTGCGTTAAAAAAATCAATCCGTAAAATCAGCTAATGTAGGGTGGGCAACGTCTTTTTGTTGCCCACCTCATCACAGCCCTTTACAGGATTACCAAAAAAACCGAGGCGATTATGAAAATCCAAGCTAATGTATCATCACAGCCCTTTACAGGATTACCCAAAAAACCGAGGTGATTATGAAAATCCAAGCTAATGTAGGGTGGGCAACGTGTTGCCCACCTCATCACAGCCCTTTACAGGATTACCCAAAAAACCGAGGTGATTATGAAAATCCAAGTTAAAAACTTAGGCACTATCAAACAAGGTGAAATCGCGTTAGACAAAAACCTGATTGTTTTGGCAGGCCCAAATCATTCGGGCAAGTCTTATATCGCCTATTTGATTTATGGTTTGCTGAAAATCAAAGAGAACAACGCCTCTAATTCTCTCTACGACAAATACAAGAAATCACTTTACCAATACTTTGACCAAGAAAATGTCTTAAGCCAGTATATGACAGAAAAAGGTTTATCTATCAATCGGCCGGCTTTCTTCAAAGAAAATGCAGAACGCTACCACAGAATCCACAGTCAAGTCTTGTTGAATTCCATGATGGAAGTGTTTGCTTCAAAAGAGTTACAGCCTCAAATCCAGTTAGCGGAGACTGACGCTGAAATGAATTGCCCTGTCGTAAGGGAATTTGAAGAGATTGTTCAACGGGGTGGGGTTAGCTATCGTTGCCAAGTAAGCAATGAGTGGTTTGAACTCGTCAGTGATAAGCATCAAAACCGTGCTTTTAGTTTGATTAAACCCTATTTTTATGAAGCGTTTGTGGATGCTAATGCCTTTAACAGTTATTTTTTTCCGGCCGAACGTTCCGCGCTTAATCTGATTTCTAACGAGGTGGTGAAAGAAAAAGCATTAGAAAGAGATGACTTGGCAACGCAAATCAATGCCGGTGACAGTTTAGAACGCATCGTCAAATCTTTGCAGAAAAAACTGGCATTTGTACCGCGTTATCCGTTGCCCATTAATGATTATATGTATTTTATCAATGACTTAATTTACCTTAGAAAAAACGACAGTGACTATGTAAACTTTGCCCAAGAGATTGAAAAAACCTTGATGCACGGCAAAGTATTAGTCACTAAGCATGGCGAGTTACAATTCAAACCCAACAAACTGAGGAAGCCGCTACCGCTGCATCTGGCTTCATCATTAGTCAAATCCTTGGCGGGATTGGTGGTTTATTTCCGGTACTTGGCGCGGGAAAATGATGTGATTATCATTGATGAGCCGGAACTGAACTTGCACCCGGATAATCAAAGACGGATTGCTAAGATTTTGGCAAAAGCGGCAAATGTGGGCTTCAAAATGATTTTGAGTACGCATAGCAGTTACATTATCAAGGAATTTAATAATTTGATAATGTTGAGCAACGGGGGTTCTACAAAGATTAAAAAAGCCTTACTTAAACAGTATGGCTATAATAAAGAAATGATTTTGGCTATCGATACGATTGGGGCTTATTTCTTCAATAATAATACAATTCAGTCTGTGCCAATAACTGAAAAAGGCTTTGCTGTCGAAACCATTAATGAAGAAATAGACGACTTGGAAGACACGGCAATGAATATCTATTTTGAATTGCTTGATAATTAACATGACTTCTCAACATCCGACATTCTCTTTAATAGACGAACTGAGAAGTATTCTTGAGCCTCAGTGTATCTATGCCGGGGATACTGAAGACAGTATTACGTTAAAAGAAGACAATCCGAAGTCTAAATGCAACTCTGTTAGATTGCGTAAAAGTGAACGTATCAAAACTTTGACATTAAATATTGATAAAGAAGGTTTTGATGCACATCCGCTTTTAAGGGCTATTGAAAACTTAAAAAAGCATCCCGATTATATTATCTTTTGCGAAGATATCCACACGAGAGAAATTTACGTTTTAATTGCCGAGTTAAAATCGGGTGACAAAGATGATTTTCACCGAAAGGTAAGAGCAGGGATTGCGATAGTAGATTATTTGATAGGAATGCTTGAAAATTATAAAAAAAGAACCTTTAAAAAATTTCAGTTTGAATACAGAGGGTTGCTTTTTTATACGGGTGTTGGTAAAGAACATTCAGATCCAAATTTTGAATATGATATACATCCAGAACTTGGATACAAATATACTGCCAAACCTTGTAAAGGAAAGCCGTTAAAAATATTTTTAAAATTTAAAATAGCTTATTCAACATAATGCAATTTAAAACATCACCAGCCCCTTTCACGCATCAAGGCACTAGCGTGCCACAAATCATGCGACAAGTATTATATGCCCTGATACCCGGCTTTGCCACTTATGTCTGGTTTTTTGGGTGGGGGATTGTCGTTAATATTTTATTGTGCAGTGCAACAGCATTAACCTGTGAAGCCCTGATGCTTTGGCTACGCAACCGCCCTTTACGTCCCTTTCTGACGGACAATAGCGCACTGGTGACAGCATGGTTATTGGCATCGGCATTGCCACCGTTCGCACCTTGGTGGATTAGCGTACTAGGCACCGCTTTTGGAATCATTTTTGCCAAACATTTGTATGGTGGACTGGGATATAATCTATTTAATCCCGCCGTCGTGGGTTATGCGATGTTATTGATTTCATTCCCCCTTGAAATGACCCGGTGGCCAGCTCTCGCCTCTTTAAGTGGTCATTATCCCGGCTTACTTGATAGCTTGAGTATTACTTTTACCGGGCAACCGATGGGCGGGCTGACGCTGGATGCCCTCAGTAGTGCGACACCGTTGGATACCATGAAAACCGATCTGACACAATTCCATACCGTCGAAGAAATTAAGCGCAATCCCTTGTTTGGTAGCTTTGGCGCGAGGGGATGGGAATGGATAGGCAGTGTATTTTTATTGGGTGGCTGCTGGCTGATTTATAAACGAGTGATTACCTGGCATATTCCGGTTGCCGTGTTGGGCGGTTTGTTTTTTATATCGGGTATCTTTTTCTTGATTGATGCTGATCTTTATCCTTCGCCACTCTTTCACATTTTCACGGGTGGCTCAATCATTGGTGCATTTTTTATTGCGACTGATCCCGTTAGTGCGGCAACCTCAAATAAAGGCCGTTTATTTTACGGTGTGGGCATTGGCTTATTGATCTATATAACTCGTACTTGGGGTGGCTATCCTGATGGCGTGGCTTTTGCCGTTTTATTGATGAATATGACTGCGCCCACCATTGATTATTACACTCAACCTCGTGTATTTGGACACTAATCACTAATCAGTTATCAGTTAGGATCACAAACTGGTAGCGGCGCATAAAGGTGATGGAGTCCAAACTTGAGTTTGGCTGGGTGGCCCAAACTCAAGTTTGGACTCCTCAAAACCATTTTTTCTTCGAACTTTTTATTACTTTATTATTTTTCATAAGCATGTTAATAAAACAAATGGCGCGTGCGGCCGCTCTATTAACGCTCTTTGCAGTGCTGGGCGGTGGACTGGTGGCCCTCAGTTTTCAAAGCACGCATGAGCAAATTAAAGAAAATGAGCGTGCCGCTTTATTACGTACTTTAAATGCGCTGATTCCCAAAAAGCTGCATGATAATGATTTGTTTAGCGATACCCGCGAGATGCAAAATGAGGCTCTGTTGGGTACAAATGAGCCTATGACGATTTATCGCGCCCGCAAAGGAAGACAACCGGTAGCCGCTGTGCTTACCTCAGAAGCACCAGATGGTTATAATGGGCGCATTCGTTTGTTGGTAGGGATCAATTCTGAAGGGACATTGGTGGGTGTGCGCGTGGTATCTCATCGAGAAACGCCGGGCTTGGGCAATAAGATCGAAATGCGTCGTTCTGATTGGATTTTAAGCTTTAATGGGCATTCTTTGACAAATCCCAATGAGGCCGGGTGGAAAGTAAAACGGGATGGTGGCGTATTTGATCAATTCACCGGGGCAACCATTACGCCGCGAGCTATAGTCAAAGCGGTACATAATACATTGCTTTTTTATCAGCGATCTCGTAAAGAAGTGTTTGCGGAATAGGGCAAAACCTTCAAGGTTTCCAAAACCTTGAAGGTTTCATTCTGAAATTATTTATCGATAAAACAATAGGTTAAAATTTGAAGGCAATCGCCAGAATAACTCAATGTAGGTTCACTGGGAGCATTCCAAAAACGTAGGTAACTTTGTATTAGTGAGCCTACACCCGAGCCCCGAACGAGGTACTTGTTAAATCAACAGGTTACAATTTTTTAGCCAATGAGAATGCTCCCATATTCAAGTTCCTTTTCGCTATCCCCTTTTCCCTTGAACCGATCCCCTTTCTCCTGAATTTAACGCACATCAGGAGGACTGACATTAATGTCGTAGCGTTGTATTGGCCAAACCGTCATTTGTCCGTCCTCTGCCACATGCAACTCAAATACCACCCAACTCACCATATAGTTGTCATTCCAAAACTCAGAATCAACATTGTTTGGTTGATAAGGTGGTGTGAATAGCTGTTCTTGCTCATCACCTGCTATCCATAAGCGCACTTGAACGCCTGAGTTGGCAATGTAGCGGTTGCTACCGAAATGGTGAACAGTGTATCTATAAATCCCCGGCCTCAAGGTATTTGTAGCGTGGGGGGGAAAGATAAACACTTCCTGTTTTTGGCCAAATCCCTCCGGCCTTTTCAGTTCAGACACATCATTGTATTGGGAACTAAAATAGAGGTGGAAACGCTCTATTTCATGGTTATAATTATCGAACGCACCAAGAGCCGGCCCGGTCAAATGTGCATCGAAATCAGTTCGTTCATCGCGCCATCTAAGCAAAATACATACCTGACATTGCTCCAAATCCAACGTGTCAAGATCAAACTTAAAGGTGAGATTCTCAAAACTTGTGACAGTTCCAGGGTGATCAGGCACATTGGGGTCAAATGTCTTAATACCAATATTATTAATTTGTATCCCATATATACCCATATTTTCGCTGTAGCTATGGCTAAAATCTGCCTGAGAAGCGACTTCTTGACAAAAAGGCTCTTTCGCCGTCAGAATAGGACGCAAATATAACCTGCCAAAGCTAGACTGACACACCTTAAACAGAAGATGAAAGGGAATTATAATGCCCTTTGGCTCAAAGGGGCTAAACCACCTCACACCAATTTGGTTAATTTGTATCTTATCAGCACTCACACCATAACCTTCAGCCTCGCTAAAATCCACTGTGAAACTTTGAGCATAAGCAAGACTGCATTGCAACAGGCATATTACCAAGCTGCTTCTATAAATATAGTGTTTGTAATTCATAAGTCATATACCTCTCTAATTACAATAATCATTTATAGTATTATATAGACAATCTTTACTCAAATAGCAACCCCATAGTCCAATTGATCCAAATAAATGACATTAATTTCACTTTAAAATCAATGAGTTGAATAAATAACTATTTATTTTGGTCAATCTTTTTAATCGTGATTGTTATTGACTGATGTTACGCACATTGCTTTTTTAAGTCATGAGTTGTGCAATAAAGCGGAAGTTTTTGCTGAAATCCCAAACAATCCAACCAATCGGGGTTTGCGCTGGGGATTTCCCCGACAATATCTTTGTGGTTGCCCCAATTGACTCATTTTGAAACGTTGTGCATAACATGAGACTCGACTCACAAGTTTTTTTGCCACTAGGGCAAAACCGTAAAGCGTTTCCAAAACGCTTTACGGTTTCAAACGGAAATGATTTATCTGAAAAACGATATAACGGAAAGCGATTGCTTATAAGAAAGGATAATAACTTGAGGCGTTCGTCATCATTTCGTCAAAGGTTTTTTTGTAGCCCACCAATGTACTTTTATTGCCCACCGTCGCCGCAATGCCATTAAGTTAAAAATAGCTAACTGATTTGATCAAAGTAGTACAACGGATACTCGAAATAAACTGATAAAAAAATATAAAAATTCATAATGTTACAAAATTTAGTAATTCCTAAAATCAGTTTATTTCGCGTATCCGTTGTACTTGGGCAGCTTAACTTAATGGCATTGCACCGTCGCCGAGGTGGGCAACAAAAAGACGTTGCCCACCCTACATCTACATGAAATTGACTAAACGATGACCAACGCCTAACTTGACAATGTCTTATGATTGTTCGTTTCAAGCGAACCTTGTACGATTGGGCCGCATGGTGATTTAAATGTGTCAAGTTTTTCTAAAAACTGTTTTGTTTTAAATCAACAAGTTTAAAAAAAAGTTCTACTGATTATCCTTTATTATAAGCAATCCTTGTAGTTATAACAGAGGCGGTAAAAACTTGAACATTGAGTAATCCATTTTATTCTTATATCTTTAACATTCAATGTGTTGTTATAATATATACAAAGCCTCTGTGTGAAACTTTGTGTAGCTATGTATCTCTGTGTTGAAGGAAAACTGAGCTTTGGACTTTCACAATTAATTGACAGCAATAAAACGTTCAAAAACCAGTTGCAAACAGGTTCCCACACCGATACCCAAGATAAATCTTGGACTCCAGATAAATCTTGGACTCCTATTTCTAATCATGGATAAAAAAAATATGGAAAACAATATACTACGCATAGCCACCCGAAAAAGTCCATTGGCTTTATGGCAAACCCATCATGTCCGCGACGCTTTGTGTCGCTTTTATCCTGATCTTCAAATTGAAATTGTGGCATTGAGTACCAAAGGCGATAAAATCCTTGATACGCCGCTGGCAAAAATTGGTGGCAAAGGCTTATTTGTCAAGGAATTAGAAAATGCGTTGCTAGATGAACGGGCCGATATTGCAGTGCATTCTATGAAAGATGTACCCGTTGAATTGCCTGAAGGTTTATGTCTGCCCACGATTATGGATCGGGAAGAACCTTTTGATGCGTTTGTCTCCAACCACTATCCCAATTTGGCAGCTTTACCGCAGGGCGCAATAGTTGGCACTGCCAGTTTACGTCGGCAATGTCAACTATTAGCCCATCGCCCCGATTTACAAATTCACTCGTTACGTGGCAACGTTAACACTCGTTTAAGCAAATTGGACAGTGGTGAATATGATGCGATTGTATTAGCGGCGGTGGGACTAAAACGACTGGGTATGGCAGAACGCATTCGTGAAATCTTCAAGCCAGATGTGATGTTACCCGCGATTGGACAAGGCGCGATTGGCATCGAATGTCGAGATGAACCAAAAAGCCGTGAACTGCTGTCGGTATTGAATGACGAGCTAACCCAAGATCGCATCAGAGCGGAGCGGGCTTTGAATGAGTCTTTGGGAGGTGGTTGTCAAGTGCCTATTGCAGGCTATGCGGTAATCGAGCCTGATGGCTTGGAATTGCGGGGATTAGTGGGGGATATCGAAGGTAAACAGATATTACGTCATACCGTTCATGGGCCTCGTCACTTGGCGGACGAGTTAGGGAAAACATTAGCGAAGGAATTGTTGGCACAAGGGGCCGAACAGCTGCTACAAAAAGCGAAAAATGAAGCATTGGGTAATGGGTAAAGGAGAAAGGAGAAAGGGGCAAGGGAAAAGGAGCAAGGTAACTCCCAAAAATTAACGACTCTATGCACACAAGTTTTTCGTAGGGTGGGATCGCTTAGCTGCTAGAACTCCAAAATGCCCAAAAATCGTACAGCTAAGCGATCCCACCAACCCAATCCGAAATAATATAAAAATATAGAAAAATCATATATTTAAAAAATATGTGCATAGAGTAGGTGTAACCTGGGGAAATTGAGAAATTGAACCTTGGTAAATTAACATACCAAACCAGAAAAATTCTAAATCTCTTTTATCAACCCCGAAGGGGTTGAATGTAAATAGCCCCAGGTGTAACCCTCATCGTTATACATAAGTTAAAATGTAGGGGGCCGGCAAGGTCTTTTTCTTGCCCACCGTCTAAGCTTAAGTCAAAATGTAGCCCACCAAAGTCTTTTTCTTGCCCACCATTACAATTATCAGGTGGGCAAAAAAAACACGAGGTGGGCTACAAAAAAATAAATGTTTTAAATAAAATGCTTAAATATTTGTGTATAACGATGAGGGTGTAACCTGGGAAAATGGAGAAATCGAACCTTGGTATATTATTATTTAGGAATTACCCAAAGAAATGTGAATGAAACAACCGCTTTTGGGAACCGGGTGAGGTAAAAATGACAAAATTAACTGGAATCAATGTGTTAGTCACAAGGCCCGCCCATCAGTCTGAGCATTTGTGTCAACTTATAGAAGCGGCAGGTGGACAACCGGTGCGCTTACCCGTTATAGAAATTGTCGAAAGCGATGATAAAAGTGCTTTATTTGACTGTCGCGCTCGTCTGGATGAGTTGGACATCGCTATTTTTATCAGTGCTAACGCAGTGGAAAAAGCGTTACCTACTTTATTAGCACAACGCGGTTTACCAGCCCAACTTCAATTAGTTGCCGTTGGCAAACGCACCGCTGAGACGCTTAAAGCTTGGGCGTTAACCACATTGTGCCCCGCGCCGCCCTTTAATAGTGAAGCGATGCTAGCAATGCCACAAATGCAGCCGGCAGCGGTACAACGCAAACAGATAGTGATTTTTCGTGGCGAGGGCGGACGTGAATTATTGGCCGAAACCTTACGGCAACGCGGGGCTACGGTGAATTATATCAACGTCTATCGGCGCGTCCAACCGCCTACCCCAGCATGGATAAACGACACCCAAATTGATATTCTCACCGTCACCAGTGTGGAAGGATTACACAATTTGTTTACCATGTTGGATGGACAAGCGTGGTTACGCCATACACCGCTAGTCGTGATGAGTGAGCGCGTCCGTAGCGAAGCCCAAAAACTGGGCGTATCAGCCCCCATATTGGTCGCCCCCACCGCCAGCGATGAAGGGTTGTTAAGCGCGGTGCAACAAGCTGCTATTTGATTTTTAAAGAGAAACTGTGTAACTCTGTGCTTGGGGTGATAAAAATCAGGCGGTTTTTGTCTCGTACAAGGTTCGCCTGAAACGAATGAGAGTACGGCCTCTCGTACAAGGTTCGCCTTGTTTAGGGCAAAACCGTAAAGCGTTTCCAAAACGCTTTACGGTTTCTAACTGGGTTCGCCTGAAACGAATGAGAGTACGGCCTCTCATACAAGGTTTGCCTTAATGTGACATTGCCAAGTTAATTAATACTTCACAATTCACAATTCACAATTCACAATTCACAATTCACAATTCACAATTCTTTTATGAACTAATAATCCCATGACGGTTGAAAAATCCATAAGAATAGGAAATCAAACCTCCTTTTCGGCTATTGACTTTATGGAACCTTTTAATTATGCGATATCAAATGGATTTAAAACCTTTGAATGGTTTCCGGATAAAAATGAAGCGGGCAGCGGATGGGTTGAAAGCGATGTGGATGACAGCCTTAGAAACTACATTAGAGAGACAGCTTTAATACATGATTGTCAATTAACGGTACATGCCCCCAAATGGGCAAACCCGTTTAGCACTGACGTGCATCAAACCATGGCGGATTGCCTCCGGTTTGCTAATGACATCAGTGCTAAGTTGCTGAATATTCACCTGCATACCGAAAAATGCCTAGAAAATTATGTTAATGCAATAGCGCCAATTATTTTGAATACTTCTAGGGCAGGTATTAAATTGTCAATTGAAAACACGCCTTCAACAACCCCGCATGATTTTAACCGGCTTTTTGCTTTAATCAATGGCAAGACTGACATGGATACTTCTCATGTCGGTATGTGCTTAGATGTAGGACATGCTAACCTGTGCCATTCGACACACAATGATTATATAAAGTATTTAAATCTGTTGGACGCACAGGTTCCCATTATACATATCCATCTGCACGAAAATTATGGCGATCATGATAGCCATTTAACTATTTTTACCGGCCCTTCGGCCGATAACGACACTGGCATAAGAACTCTACTTGAAATACTAATCAAACGTGGCTTTTCAGGTTCCATGGTGATGGAGCAATGGCCTGAACCCCAAGCGTTGTTAAATCAAGCTTATACAAGACTTGAAGAAATTTTGGTAGTCCTTAATAACCACGCCGTTTTTCGTACAAGGTTCGCCTGAAACGAATGAGAATCGCATTTTTCGTACAAGGTTCGCCTGAAACGAATGAGAATCGCGTTTTTCGTACATCGTTTCAGGCGAACCAAGTAAGAAAAACGGCCGAAGATGGGAAGTACTTCGCTCCCTTTGTACAAAAAACGGCCGAATATGGAAAGGAGTACAAGGCGAACCTTGTACGAAAAACGGCCGAATATGGGAAGGAGTACAAGGCGAACCTTGTACGAAAAACACATAAGTTATTCTGGCACTCAACTATTAATTGCAGAAAAATAGGATTAAGTTATTACCCCCATCAGCGAGCACTTTGGAGGGGCACGTTTTTATTATTTATTAACGATTAGCATCATATACAACTCATTGAAAAATAGATTAAAACTTTAAAACAGTTTTGGTAATTTGTGGGGTGGGCTACTGCACTGCACCTCCATCCTGCGCTGACTCTTAACTATAGACTTTCAGAACAAATAGGTTCAAAGAAATCAGATTTTTGGGAAAAATATATAATTTCAAGAAATCAGATTAAATCAGATTTTT
>QNER01000075.1 GCA_003646175.1 Candidatus Parabeggiatoa sp. nov. 1 | reverse complement strand
AGAGAAATCCGTTCTTCAACTTTGGCCGCACTAGAAGGTGCTGTTAGTCAGACAGATTTGGGGGCAGCGAGCCCCTCGGAGAAGACTCTTCCCAACCCGTCTACCTAAATGCTTCAACTTAAGTTTGACTGGTTCTTTATTTTATGTCATTTCGAGCGAAGCTCGAAATGACATAAAAGCTTTATGCGTCATATCAGATATTAAAACACTCACGAAAAAGGAAACCCAATACCTTATGTCACAAACAACACCAGAAATTATTCCTATTCCGCCGGATTTTCCGGTTCACTGGGAAAAACCAGAGCATGAACAATGGCTTTGGATTTTGTCAGCCGCTACCTTTTCAAAGGCATTTACCCCTTTAGAGTATGATTTAATTGGTAAACCGATCTTTGTTGACGGGATAAATTTTGCTTATCCTTATTATCAGTTTCAGGGTAATCTTATTCCACGTCTGATCAATTTTTATCTTTATTTTTCAGTACGCCCTAATGATTCGGCTGCAAGGGTGGATGAAGATACTTTACAATATGCGATGGATAATTTAGGTAAACTTTGGGAAGGCGAATGGCTTCCTGAAATTAGGTCACACCTGAATGACTTTGAAAGTTATGATCTCATCCAAGCGAGTCTGCCCCAATTGTCAAAGTATCTTGATGAGATGTTTAAGCGTACCAAACGTCTGTGGGAAATACATTTCCTGGTTTTTGGCGCATTGATAGTTGTACTCGATCAATTTGAGAGCATGTACCATGACTTGTTTGGCGAGGAGAATCAATTTACAGCTTACCAACTGCTCGCAGGACTTGAGTCTCAAAGCGTCAAGGTTACCCAGGATTTGTGGCAATTGAGTCGTCAAGTGCTTTCTAACCCGCTGTTACATAACATTTTTTCAAATACACCAGCATCTGAGGTGATGGAAAAACTTGAAGCCACTCCAGTTGCGCAAACCTTTTTAACTTCCTTCAACGGCTTTATACAGCGTTATGGTACACAATGTCAGGTATATTACCTACATCTACCGAGTTGGCGTGAAATGCCAAGTCAAGTGATTGGCAAACTCCAAAGTTATCTTGCCCAACCTGAAAGAGATTTAATCGCCGAATACGAACAAGTCAAAACGCAACGCGAGAAAGCGATTGCCGAGGCACGCTCACGTCTGGTTTCCTATCCACAACCGGTTGTCGCCAAATTTGAGCATTTACTGCAAACGGCTCAAATGGCGAATTATCTCAGAGAAGAACATGCTCATTGGCTTGATATACCCATTACGTATCATGTCCGTCAAGTTATTTTAGCCATTGGGCATCACTTGCAAGGAACGGGGGTGATTAAGGAGATTGATGATATTTTTTATCTCACTTATGAAGAACTCCAAAAAGTGGTTCATTCTCCCGAGGCTGTTTCTCAAAGTACTGTTGTTATTCAACAACGGCGTGAGGCCAAATCACATTTTGTCAATATTGCCCCCCCGCCTCGGTTGGGCACTGTTCCTACTGGACAACCTTTGAAACACCCCATTATAGATGCTATTTTGAGGAAACTCGCTGGAACACCGCTACCTCCCTCTGAGCAGTCAGATATTTTAGCAGGGCATGCCGGCTCGCCGGGCATTGTGAAAGGGCGGGTTAAAGTCCTCACATCTCCAGAAGAACTTGATCAAGTAGTCGCAAAAGATATTATTTTAGTGACTACTTCAACCACGCCTGATTGGTCATCCGTTTTTGCCCAAATTATTGGTTTAGTGACCGATAGAGGTGGTGTACTTAGCCATGCAGCCGTTGTAGCGCGTGAGATAGGTATTCCCGCTGTCGTTGGCACCGGACAAGCAACTACTTTGTTGAAAGATGGGCAACTCGTGGAGGTAAACGGGAATACTGGACAAGTACAGATATTGGAATAGCAATGGCGGCTTGTTATAGTTGCCCAGAAAATTTCGCGCCAAACCTTCAAGGTTTGCCAAACCTTGAAGGTTTTTACCGGGGACTGCAATCTGGGTGATGGAAAAATTTTTTCAGAAGTTTAACGGTGTCTTATTTTAGATAGGACTATCCATTTAAGCCGTGACATCGCCGTGGAAAACCAAACCTGACAGATATTGAAGACTTGTCAGGTTTTTTTTTTGTCGCGCTTTAAGTTGGAGGCCGATAGGTAGTCAAGTTAGTGTAGTAATAGGGCGGCATTGAAGCAAATAAAGTTTGTCGGCTTGGAAAGCGCACTCAATATCCACCAACCCTCCCATTTTCTCCTCTAATGTGAGTGCTAATTTCGCCAGTTCGATAGCTTGTGCCTTCGTTAGAGCCGGTTGTTTGCTCAGTAAACGAGGGACAGTTACTTCTTTGGTACCGTTATTTGTCATAATAGTCATCTGTTGCTTATCGGCAATTTCTTGCCTAATAAGTGTCAAATCTGACTTACATACCACATAAGTATCAGGTGTCACAGTGCCCCCGACAATACTTTCACCCAACCCCCAACTGGCATTAATGATTATCTCTTCTCGGTTGTTTGAGACCGGATTAGCACTAAAAACGACCACCGAAATATCGGCTGCTACCATTTGCTGCACCAATACAGCAATTTGCGGGGTTTCGGTTAGCAGTTCTTGTTGACGACGGTATTCTTGCACACAACCTGAGTAAACAGAAGCCCAACAACGAGCAACCGCTTTGGCAACGGCATCTATTCCTACTTGGTTAAGATAGGTTTCATATTGCCCGGCAAAAGAAGCTTTTTGTCCATCTTCATCTGTGGCAGATGAACGGACGGCTACCTTTGGCTCAGCCACTTGACACGTTTTGGCTAAAGATTGGTAAGCGTCTGCTAAAAGCTCATAAATAGAAGGGGGAACTGTAGGCGAGGTATTGTCTTTTGTTAAAGTCCATTGGGCAAAGGCACTTGTGGTCAGACAAAATCCAGGCGGAACGGGATAATCAGCCGCTAGACGGCTCAGGTTGGCTACCTTACCCCCCACTAAACTTATTTGATGACAATCGGGCTGATCTAACCAGGCAATTTCCATACGAATTCTCCAGAAAACTTGGTAATTTATCACTGATAAAGCACTATTTTCAATAACTATCTACTTTATTGATGGTTATATGGCCTATCTTTAGTACAAATTGACATAAACATATTTTTTCATCCCACTCCCTATTATATCACTCATGTTACGCACAACGCTTCTTCTTTCGAGAGTTAATTGGGGCAACCATAAAGGATTGCCCCTACATTTCGTTATATATTGTAATCTCTTCATTAAGTTTTTCTAGCAAACTTAATGAAGAGATGGGCAATCCCTCGCGGTTGCCCCTTTCATTTAACGGCCATCAATAAACTCAAATCGCGAATAGCAAACGAAACTTCGCATTTCTTTCTATTTAACGGCCATCAATAATATCAAATCGCGAATAGCAAATGACGGCCTTCGCATTTCAATTTAACGGCCAGCTATAATCTTAAATCGCGAATAGCAAACGAAACTTCGCATTTCTTTCTATTTCTATTTAACGGCCATCAATAATCTCAAATCGCGAATACCAAACAATGGCCTTCGCATTTCATTTAAAAACTCATGTTACGCACAACGCTAGCTCGAGAGTCAATCGGGGCAACCATAAAGGATTGCCCCTACTTTTCGTTATATATTGTCGGGGCAATCCCCCGCGCAAGCCCCACTTTGTTCGCACTGAAGCCAAACATCATCATGGTATGGAACTTTCCGCTTTATTGCACAAACTGTAACATCGTCAAAGCAATGTGCGTAACATCAGTTATATCATAGAAAAATTTCAATTTTATCAATTCATTTGCAAAGCCCTATTGTAATAGGATAACGCTTCTGAGCCATTGAAGGCTCTGAGCGCAATATGAGTTAATGTTTGGTAATTATGTCATTCATTGATTTTGAAGATTAATATCCGCTTTGGTTTGTAGGGACTATAATTATTAACTGATGTTACGCGTTCAGTTTCTAGTAATGGTGAGCGCGAGCTTTTATTGATGCTCGATTCTTCAATCGAATATTAGGCATCAGAAAAAGCGTTCTTAGGTTTTTGATAATTCCTATAATCTATTAAAGTATCATAGACTTATCAAAATAATATTCAAACCAGGCAGCGTAACATCAGTTATTAATTTCATTTTTTTTGACACCTAAATTCAACTAAAATGCCGTCACACTGACATGGTATGGCTGCTTTAGGACTACGCAAAAAAAATCAATTTTACCAGGCTAACCATTCCACGCGCTAATCTGCGGTGTAATCTGCATAACTGTTTTTTTTTGGTTATTTTTATCTTTAGCAGTGTGCAATGTGTCGTCTTAAAATAGCCACCCGGATGATCCTCAAAAACTTTTGGGGGTTTTGCAAGAGTAATAAAACCGGCTCTTTGAGTCTGTCAATCTAAAACTCTACTTACTTTTTTATCACTTAAGGAAATTTACTATAGCCTGTCTCACATGACTTTGCACCGCAATTCTTGATTAACTATATGAAATATATATTTATTAGTTTTCAGAATAGTGCAAACTCATACGATACAAGCTATAGTACTCTGTCAATGTTCTATTGACGGGTAGCAGGAGTCCAAGATTTTCGAAGAACCGCCCAAACTAAAAACGACGCTAAAGTTTCGCTCCGCGAAACTTTAGCGTCGTTTGGACTCCAATATGACGCACCAAGTTATGACGGATCAAATCGCCAAAGGTTGCGCAGCCACTTATTATCCTGAGAGTGGACGCATAGAAGTTCCATGCATATATGTCAATGGTGACGAAACCAAAACACTTTATAAATCCCTGCAGCTTCCTCAGTCCGAGGATCGTCCGCCATCATTAATTTCCGTCACCAGAATAAAAGAGGTTGGAAAAAACCAGCCATAACCGCAGCTTATGGTAACAAATAGGCATCTAACTTAAGGTGGGATACCGGATCGTCATTCCAAGCACATGCGAGGAATCTTAGAAAATTTCGATGGATAAATGACGGCTTCCCTACTCTACTTAAGTTGATGCCCATAATAATATCTTTAGAACAAATGATCTCATTCTAAAAACAAGTGGTGTCAAACAGTTGCTGGTAACAAATGGCAATTGACAAAATCTAAATGCGAACAATTTGATATTGGCTCCGGTGATGTCACAAGAGAATGTGATGATCGGATGTATGTCACCAAAGGGGGCACTACAGAATCAAAAAATGCCACGGAATGTATGCCAGAATATTGGGGTATCTCTTCACCAAATGTTGACACGCCGAATACAAATTTTAGGTTTTTAGGCTCGTTTAAAACCAAAAACGATTGACTTGACATTTTGGTGGAGACTAGCCATTAGGCAGTGCTGCGTAAGCGTAAGAAAGTAAGTCTATAGTTCCCACGTTATTTTTACGTGAGAACGCCTACCTTGACGTTTTGTGTTGTGGGTAAAATGAAAACCCACTTTGCCCCCTAAAATTTGTTAATCCTTTCTTATAACCAATCCATGTAGTTATTGTTGTTAATCCTTTCTTATAACCAATCCATGTAGTTATTGTTGTTAATCCTTTCTTATTTATATTATTGCAGCCCGCCAACCCGTTAAAATGCTGAAAAACCAACAAGTTCATCGCACAACGCAATACATAATCTGGCAAAAATTCAAATGCAATGCAAAGGCGCATTCCCTTTTTCACGGACGAGTACAACGGATACACGAAAAAAACGGATAATGCTCAATTTATCTTCATATCTGAAGAAGCATCTTAAAACAGCAGTGACTTTTATCAGTTCAAAACTTTCGATGAATCACAAAACCTAGCGGCCGGTTGAAAAAATACAGTTAATTCATGCTTTTATATAACATTTATAGTTTTTATAAAAACAGACATTATTAACCAATGAGTTAGTCGATTAATCTGACAGGCTACTAACAAATAAATTTTATTTTTATCTGTTATTTTTATCCGTTTATTTCGCGTATCCGTTGTACTATTGATTGGTGCTCAATATTGATAATGATTCTTTTTTTGGGAATGCACCCCAATGCGGCTAAACCCACCTACTAACTTAAACCACACAGTTCAAAGTTTTTGTACACAAAAACTGTTGCCTCGACAACATTAGCACTTGCTGCGTTTAGGAAATCCCGACATCATTCCCGAAACAAAAAATACTGGAAGTACAACTTCTTTACGGATTTAACGGATTTATTTCATTATCACCCTTTTCAAAGGAGCAAAGTCTAATCCGATTAGATTTCTTCGCCGCCTATTTTTGATTATTAGAATTATTTGAATTAATATACTTCGTTCCCTTGAAAAGGGTGATAATGTGAAGAGGTTATGGCTTACTTTCGTTCGCATTTATATTGACGTTGAGCCATATCCTAAAAAAAAATTAATCCGTCAAATCCAATCCGCCAAATCCGTAAATCCGTTGTACTTATATAATAATATGCTTACTATATATAACACCCTCACCAAACAAAAAGAATCTTTTACCCCCATTGAGCCGGGTAAAATCAGTTTATATGTCTGCGGCATGACAGTATATGATCATTGTCATGTGGGACATGCGCGGGTAATGGTTGTGTTTGATGTCGTCGTGCGCTACTTGCGTTCATTGGGATATCAGGTGACTTATGTGCGTAATATCACCGATATAGACGACAAAATTATTCAGCGTGCCACCGAAAACGGTGAAAACATTGACCATTTAACCGCCCGTTTTATTCAAGCGATGTATGAAGATACAGACGCTTTAGGGGTTTTGCGCCCTGATAGTGAGCCACGCGCCACCCAGTCTGTTCCCGAAATCATTGCAATGGTGCAACGCTTATTGGACAGCGGCTACGCCTATCTCACTGATAATAGTGATGTATGTTATGCTATCCAACGTTTTGCGGGCTATGGCAAACTTTCTGGCAAACGGATCGAAGAATTGCGTGCTGGCGAGCGAGTAGAAGTGGATGACTCCAAACAACACCCGTTGGATTTTGTTTTGTGGAAAACGGCTAAGCCGGGCGAGCCAAGCTGGGATTCACCTTGGGGGCAAGGACGTCCGGGTTGGCATATCGAATGCTCCGCGATGTCTACGAGTTGCTTGGGTAATCATTTTGATATACACGGTGGCGGCATGGATTTGCAATTCCCCCACCATGAAAATGAAATCGCCCAATCGGAAGGGGCAACCGGAGAGCCATTTGTCAATGTGTGGATGCACAATGGGTTTGTGCGTATTAATGACGAAAAAATGTCCAAATCGTTGGGCAATTTTTTCACAGTGCGCGAAGTGTTAACGCGCTATCAGCCCGAAGTGGTGCGCTATTTTATTTTAACCAGTCATTACCGCAGCCCCCTAAATTACTCAGATCAAGATCTAGAATCCGCTAAACAGGCGATCACCCGCCTCTATACGGCACTGCGTGGTTTGCCCGACACCGATGAAACTTGCCCCGATGACAGTTATAATCAACGCTTTCAAGTGGCAATGAATGATGATTTTAATACGCCGGAAGCGTTAGCGGTTTTATTTTATTTATCCCATGAAATCAATAAGATACGCGATAATAATCCGTCACAAGCGGCAGCATCATTGGGCTGCGAATTGCGTCGTTTAGGGGGCATTTTGGGTTTATTACAAGCGGTGCCTGATGCCTATTTGCAAGGCACAGGGCAAGAAATTGAAGCCGGTTTATCGGCTGCGGAGATTGAGCAACTGATTGCGGATCGTCAGGCCGCGCGGAAAAGCCGTGATTGGGCAAAGGCGGATCAGATTCGCGCCAATTTAACAGAAAACGGAGTCATACTTGAAGACGGCGCGCAAGGAACAACTTGGCGAAAAATCTAACGCGGGTTTTGCGAATTGAGTTTAGTGCTTGAACAAAAAACATCTCATATACGGTCATTTCGAGCAAAGCTTACGAAATCTGCGAAGCGAGAAATTTGTTTGGTTATCAATGTGTTTAAATTTATTCTTTCTCGGTTGACGTTTTTGCGCGCAAAAACATTAACCGAGAAGTCGAAATGATACGCCAGCCCATTTTAAACCTGTAACTACTCAGCACCGAAGTGTGCGAATTATTATAGCCTGGGGCTTTGCGGCAGGTGCAGGTGTTTATGATGTTCCCAGGGCGCAGCCCTGGGCTTTAATAAAGCGCCCTTTCAGGGCTGAGTAGTTACTAAAATTCAATATACTTAAAAAAAGTTGAGCATCGCGTTTATTACCTTGGCAATGTCACATTTCAATCAGAACCAAGTTTTTTCGTACAAGGTTCGCCTGAAACGAATGATAATGTTTTTTCGTACAAGGTTCGCCTGAAACGAATGATAATGTTTTTTCGTACAAGGTTCGCCTTGTACTCCTGATGAAGTGATTCGCTTTGTAATCCTGATAATATGACATTGTCAAATTGCTCACCATTCGCTTAATAATTCCATTAAAGAATTAATTTATTAGGTAAAATCAACGTTTTACTATGGGTTATTACACAATCATTTTTTATAATATTTTATAAATTAGTCGGTTATAAACACATCAATGACACATTTAACATCGTTCTTTGAAAATGTATAATTTTATAATTTTATTGTTTTTCAATCATTTATATTGAGCGAATGGGGAGTGACTTATAATCATCCATAAAAGTTTTGTCTTGATGCAAAAACCTTCGAGGTTTGACAAATCTCAAAAGTTTGGCCCCGAATTTTTTAAGACAACTATAATAGTTTATAATTGATAATTCATAATTGACACTTGATGAACAGGTTTGTTCTATTAATTTCCAAATTCCTAATTCCAATTGATTGATGAAAAAACTGAATGAATTGTTATTTAACCAAGGTGGCAAATGTTTTTATTGTGATGCTGTCTTAGACATTAATGAAGCCACCCTTGATCATGTGGTACCACAATCCAAAGGCGGCACCGGCGACTTAGATAATTTAGTTGTCTGTTGTAAATATGCTAATCACGCCTTCAAAGATTACCCCCCCAAACATAAAATGGGTGTGATTAAACACCTGTGCTGTTCAGTATCAACATGTAAAAAAATCTTCCCACGAGAAGAAGCAATAACCGAGCCCAATGGTGCTAAAAATGTTCGACTGATTGAAAACCAGCTTGAACAAAAACCCGAACCAAAGAAACCTGAGCCAAAGAAATCAGAGCAACCCAAGGAACAGACGCAAAGCACTCACACGAAAGCGGCAAAAAAGAAGAGTCAACCTGATATTTCAACCGCATATCAATTGCTGTGTCAAGCAGTAGAATTACAGGAACACAATGATGGTAAAGCCACCAATAGTAATGTTAAGAGCAAAATGTTGGCATTGAATCCGTCATTCAAAGAAACTGATTTTGGATTTACTCAATTTAATAAATTTTTGCTTCATGCCCAAGAGGATAAAATTGTCACTCTCAAAGCTCAGGAAAAAGCGGGTAATTACATCATTAAAAAAAAATAATGGTTGGCGTTGATCCGTTCATTACGCAAATAGGTAATTAATGTTCTTAAATAGAATTACCCATTCGCGGCTAACGTTTTTTGGGCAAAAAAAAAATTTAGCCGCGAACCCATTACCCATTTAGGAACGTGCATAATACAACTAGGGCAACCATATTCTCAAAATCAGTTTTTCTAGGAGTCTGTCGGGCTTAATCACTAAGTCATTGTTTTCAATAGAAATTTTATTTTAACACAATTTGATAAATTATTTATAAATCAATCACTTAACGCCACAAGTCCGACAAACTCCTAGAAAAACTTATTTTGAGAAAGGATTGCCCCTACAACCCCTCAAAGGGGTAATCCCTTATGGTTGCCCTTACGTTTCCTAAGTTAGGAACTACCCAATAAATAATATACCCGCTTTTTCGTTAAACTATCGCGGCAAGCGATAGCATCACTGGGTACATTTTTTTGAAGTCCCTTATTGTTATGCACGTTCCTTAATTTAAAATAAAATAAGCGAGTGCTTGAAGCTCACGAGTTATTATTTTTTTGACCTCCCAAATAAATTTCTTCAGGAGAATCCAGCATGAAAAAATTGATTAAAAATATCAGTATCGTTCTTTTGAGCGTTGCTTTACCATTTCACGTCGCAGCGGAGGTAAAGTCTCCCGACAACGCAAAGCCTAAAACGACAAAAATAGAACAACAACAAATTCAGCGTATGACTGAAACATGGCTGAACGCATGGAATCGGCATGCCCTTGACGACATCATGTCTCATTATGCTGAGGACGTTGAATTAACTTCGCCTTTTGTGGCGAAATTATTCAAGCAATCATCGGGTACTATCACTGGCAAAAAAAACGTCAGGCTCTATTTTCAAAAGGGATTAACAACTTATCCCAAGCTGAAATTGAAATTGCTAACCACGCTCAACGGTGCTCGTAGCATAATGTTGATTTACCGCACTACCATAAATAACGTGCTGGCGGCAGAAACAATGTATTTCAACGATGATGGTAAAATCGCCAAAGTCATCGCGCATTATTCAAAATGAGATGCAAGTGAAATTTAGCCTGTTAGGGCGGGGGAATGACTGTCAGGAAATTACGTCATGTTCAGAAAAATGGAGTCAACGTTTTGGCTGGAGATGCACCGCCTAAAGGCTCGGCTCCCTAAAAATACGCACACACTGCCTAAGGCTTGACTCCATAAAATGTCTAAATGAAAACCATCTAATAATTTAGATGTATCATTTCAAGCAAGGCTCAAGAAATTTTTTATTTTCTCACCAGTTAAGATGTTGTGGCTTTAATGCCTTTGATAAGTGTTTGAATTTTAAGAGGATGGATTGGGCGCATTATTTTCACAGATTACCATTACCTATTACCCATTATCCAAGGTGTGTTCCCAAAAAACGGAACACTTATATTAATTGATTCAAAAATAACGAATAATAAGAATGGATTCATATCGAGTTCCCAGGGCGCAGCCCTAGGAGTTTGTCGGACTTGTGGCGTTAAGTGATTGATTTATAAATCATTTACCAAACGGTTCCAAAATAGAATTTCTATTGAAAACAATGACTTAGTGATTAAGTCCGACAGACTCCTAGGCTTTAATAAAGTGCCCTTTCAGGGCTGAGTAGTTACAAATATTACCTAATTTATTGGCTGCCAAAAGTAGTTGATAGTTAGGGACAAAAAATAAAGTAATGGGCAGAATGGTTTGCCGGGGATAAATCGTATCAGTAATGATTCAAGGGTTTAGGAAAAATCCTAATCTCATCGCATCGAACTCAAATACTCATAAAAAACAGACACTAATCTTATTTATTTTGATGAGTTTCAGCCTTGATTTGTGTTCTTGGGCAACTCACAAAAATAAATATACCAACGAACAACTTGCCGCAAAGTGATACTATCGCAAAAAAAGCGATAGCATCACTTTCGTCATTGGTATTTTATTATTTGGGAGTTACCTTGGTTAGGGGCATCTGTCGCTCCTATTACCTCAAACCTATTGCCTAAAACGTCGAATAAAATCATAAAAACGTTATTTTTTATCTCGTTGAAAAATAATAAATTTATTATAAAAGCATTTTTTGTACCCTATTTTTTGTCAGGAATAATCTAGAAAACACGATTTTTTAGGCTGAATTTCCCCTCGGCAGTATGCATTCCGCCTCCATTTAGGGCAAAACCTTCAAGGTTTCCAAAACCTTGAAGGTTTCTACTGTAAAGGGTGTCAATTTATTAATTGTTTTTAAGTTATTGGTAACTACTCAGCCCTGAAAGGGCGCTTTATTAAAGCCCAGGGCAACGCCCTGGGAACAATCATAAACACCTGCACCTGGGGCGTTGCCCCAGGCTATAATAATTCGCCCCTTGGGGCTGCACCTGGGGCGTTACCCCAGGCTATAATCATTCGCCCCTTGGGGCTGCACCTGGGGCGTTGCCCCAGGCTATAATCATTCGCCCCGTTGGGGCTGAGTAGTTACAGTTATTGTTTCATATTATTTGCCATTAACTATTTTTTATTTGCGAATTACAAACGCTATTATTTTTACGAATGATTTATAAACACTGTATACTTAATGTACATACCCATGGTACCTGATAGTTCAACGCGCTGGTTAGCCCCCGCCAAACTCAATTTATTTTTACATATCACCTCACGACGAGCTGATGGCTATCATAATTTACAAACAATTTTTCAGTTTATTGACTACAGCGATATTTTGTGTTTTAATACGCGCCCTGATGGACAGTTGTCGTGTGTGTCCACCGCGAAAAATTTGCCCCCCGAACAAGATTTAGTTTTACGGGCCGCGCGTTTGCTCAAACAATACAGTGGCACATCATTGGGAGCGGACATTCAAGTTGAAAAAAAACTTCCAATGGGAGGCGGCTTGGGTGGTGGTAGTTCTGATGCAGCGACAACATTGTTAGCTTTAAATCAGTTATGGCAATTACAATTGCCCTCTGCTACACTGGCACAACTTGGATTACGTTTAGGAGCCGATGTGCCGGTTTTTGTGCATGGGCACGCGGCGTGGGCGGAGGGTGTCGGCGAGTCGTTGACACCGGTAGACCTTGAAGAACCATGGTATCTCGTGATTCACCCCGGGTGTCATGTATCGACAGCAAAAATTTTTTCAGCAGATGACTTGACACGCGATGCTTTTTGTATCACAATACGCGACTTTCTTGCCGGGCACAGCCAAAATGTTTGTGAACCCGTCGTGCGTCGTCGTTATCGTGCAGTCGGGCAAGCCCTTGATTGGCTGAATCAATACCGTCAGGCACGCTTGACGGGAACTGGGGCCTGTTTATTTGCCGCGTTTGAAAGCCAAGCCGCGGCCAACGCGGTACTGGCAGAATTGCCGAGTATGTGGCATGGTTTTGTGGCACAGGGTAAAATTATTTCCCCAGCCCTAAATTAATTTCACAAACGCCTAGACAAAATTGCGATAATAGATTACAATTCTGAAATCATCAATTGGGGTATAGCCAAGTGGTAAGGCAGCGGGTTTTGGTCTCGCCATCCCAGGTTCGAATCCTGGTACCCCAGCCACCTATCCTCTTATGTATACTAAACAACGTCACAAATAGCCTGTCTCAAACAAAAAAGCGAGAAGAAAAATTCTTCGCCAACCATTCTTTATGACAAAAGCGTTATTTATGCCGGTGCAAAGTATATTATCCAGTCTTACAACCCAGCGGGAGTTCGGATGTGTCTAGCCGAATGACGGTATTTACGGGTAATGCCAATCCAACTTTAGCTAAAGCCGTGGTGGGTCATCTAAATTTACCCTTGGGCAACGCGCTTGTGGGTCGTTTTAGTGACGACGAAATTATGATAGAAATCCGCGAACATGTTCGCGGTCAAGATGTTTTTATCATCCAGCCTACCTGTACACCTACCAATGATCATTTAATGGAATTACTGGTATTAGTGGACGCAGTGCGAAGGGCATCTGCCGGCCGTGTCACCACTGTGATTCCCTATTTTGGTTATTCCCGCCAAGATCGCCGCACTCGTTCCTCTCGTGTCCCCATCACCGCCAAAGTTGTCGCCAATATGATCGCCAGTGTCGGCACTGATCGTGTGCTTACAGTGGATCTACATGCTGACCAAATTCAAGGCTTTTTTGATTTACCAGTTGATAATGTTTACAGTTCACCGGTTTTATTGGGTGATATTTGGCGACATGAATATCCCAATTTGATGGTCGTCTCGCCGGATGTTGGCGGCGTTGTTCGCGCCAGAGCTTTGGCTAAACAACTGGGCGAAGCGGATTTAGCGATCATTGACAAACGCCGACCTCGTGCAAATGAGTCTGAAGTGATGAACATCATCGGTGATGTCGAAAACCGTACCTGTATTATCATTGACGATCTGGTTGATACCGCGGGCACTTTGTGCAAAGCGGCCGGTGCCCTCAAAGAACATGGTGCAGCTAAAGTTGTGGCCTACTGCACACATCCGGTGTTGTCAGGCAATGCCGTAAAAAATATTGAAGCCTCAAGACTTGATGAATTAGTGGTAACCGACACCATTCCTTTAAACCAGAACGCGGGGGCGTGTTCACGCATTCGTCAACTGAGCATTGCTGAAATGCTGGCGGAAACCATGCGCCGCATTAGTGAAGAAGAGTCGGTTAGTTCTTTGTTTATGGACTAAATTCAGTTATCAGTTCGTCGCGAAAGTTGACAACATCGCTCCAACTTTCGCGACGAAAACAGTTATTAATTATAGCTGTTTACTTATATATATACTTATCGTAACTACTCAGCCCTGAAAGGGTGCTTTATTAAAGCCCAGGGCTGCGCCCTTTTCACCAATTTTAATGCGCCCTTTCAGGGCTTTAAATCATAAACACCTGCACTTGGGGCGTTGCACAGGCTATAATAAGGGATGATGTAGAAAATAATATACGCTTGCTCAGATGCTATCCCTCCAAAGGGATAGTATCTGTCACCATTTGTTGCGTAAGTTATTTGCTGCTATAGATGTTCAGATAATTAATTTCACAAGTCAAAGTTAACGGATACTATCCCTAAGAAGGGATAGCATCCGTGAAAAGTTATTTTTCTGAAAATCTATAAGTCCCTAACAAGCACCAAAGAGGCTGAGTAGCTACTACTTATCAAGAAAATTATATATCACATTCGGGGTTCATGTTTTGAAATAACTACTTGATTTACCATTAGCCAAAAGTCATTCTCTTGACAACCCCTTTGACTTTCGTTAAGGTCTTAATTTTCTGTCATCATATTTGCGAAAAAAGTGCTGATTGGCTAACCCACTAGGAGTCTGTTGGGCTTGTTGTGTTAAGTAATTGATATACAAGTGATTTACCAATTGAGTCCGAAATTAAAATTTCAGTATAAACAATAGGTTAGCCGTTAAGT
>QNER01000074.1 GCA_003646175.1 Candidatus Parabeggiatoa sp. nov. 1 | reverse complement strand
GTCAATCCTACTTCATTTGCTTGTGACACGGCAAGATCAAACCATTGACGGTTATGGTGTTCACTGTAAAGCACCCCCAAAGTACGAATTTCTGGGAACAGATAACTACACATAAATAACTGCATTTCCGCTGGCAGTTCAAGAGCGATGCCGTAAGTATTGGAACCCACTTCAAACCGTCGCCAATTGATCATGGAAGAAAAGAGCAAGGCTTTGTTTTTGATGACGGTGGATGCCAACGTATAAGCTTTTGAACCGATGGCATAGACCAGCGGCGAACGCACACTTGAAATCTGGTTTTGGAGTGCGTCAGTGCTCAACCTATCGCCGGCAATATCGACTTCAATGGTTTTCACCTCAAGCGTAGACTCAAATTCCCGCTGAATGGTGGCATATTTGTCCACCGATTTATCGGAATTGATGATTAATACGCTTTTTTCGGCGTTTTCTGGAACTGCGGGCAAAATGTTGGGGGATTGGCGACAAGAAGCCATAGCCCATAAAGTCAGGATGATAGTGGCGAATTGTGCAGAGAAAAAACGCCGGTGTTTATTATTCATGTCATGTCCTCTAGTTTCTGGGTGGTTTATAACTTGTCCTCTCATTTTTAACGGAGTCCAAACTTTAGTTAGTTTGGGCCTCCGGTTTGGAATCTATCTAGGCAAGCTCAACTGTCGCATATCCGCTCGAGTGAGTTTTTTCCAACCATTTAATCCTAACATGCCAAGAATTGCTTGACCATTGGAATAATGAGGCATATCTTCAATGGCATCCAGCAATTTCTCGGTAGAAAATGTTGAAATCGGTTGATGAACAACGACTACCGGCAACATAATCGCTTGGCTTTCCGTATGTTGGCGGAGTAACCGGTATTTTCTGGGGTTCAAAGCGGCAAGCGTGTCAAGACTGTGACGCGCCGTTAAAGCACCCTGCGCCATGCCAAATAACACCGACATCAACGCATCAATATCCTTTGGCACTGTAAGCACTTTAAAGGGTTTGTTAAGCCTCAGTCTTTGTTGAAACGCCATGCTTTCCAGCATACGTTCTGTGTAGTCTTGATCGCCAGCCGAGGCAATACGTTTTCCCTGAAGCCGCTTGATATTCCTGACATTCTTTTTAGTCGATAGCACCTTAGTATAGGTGGATTCTCCGTCAATCGTGCCAACTAGAATAGGTTGAAGATTGGAATAACCTTGTTCTACCAAATTTTGGTAGTGCCAACTGGAGAGTAAAAACACATCGTTCTGACGTTTTTCCAGGAAACGTTCAAAGGTACTCTTATTATTGAAGGGTTGAAACTGGTACCAACCGTTGCTAGACAGATAGCTGTCAAACAACATTTTGAGTGAACGAAAGTCATTAATGTTGGACTCAGGATTATAAAAAAACAGGGTATTTCTGGAAGCGGCTTCAATTCGCCACGAAAACAGCGTGAATGCCAGCACTAAGCACACAACAATTATAGCACGAGTGCTTATTTTATTGATCCTGTGTCTGTCGTCAATATGAGTCAACATATAGCCCCCAATAGTTGTTAGGAAAAATTTGTTCATGTATTTACTAAACTCCTGTCATGTGGGTGATGGTAGGGTGGATTAGCCGCTAGTGCAGGATCGCTCCAGTTGTAAGCCCATCTTCAACCGGGGCAACCACAAGGGATTGTCCCCTTTTAGGGTTGCCCGATGGTGGTATGGGGATTTCATAACAATGTACTAGGCGAAATCCGCCACCTTGATTAATCCACCCTACGAAAAAATCACTTGTTTTGGTTCACCCATATTGCAGGACTGCCTCCAGGATTTCGGAGGTCCCAGATAAATATTGAACGCCAGCCCTTTCCATTTACGCCTTATTTGGTAGCATTCTTCAGTTGCTGTACTCTCTCAAAATATTTTGAAGCCGGTTTAAAGGGGTACCCGTAACCAACTTTTTGGACTGAAGAACAATACTTCTCCAATTCACCAGTATTCACATTGAATAAATAATTAATAAAAGTGCCACATATACCGCCACTAAAGGACAATGCTGTATCTGTAAGCCAACGCCAACTGTCAATCACACCGCCACAATTATGCAGATGACCAAATATAAATGTAACGGAAATATCACTACTATCTCTGCCAGTCAGAAAGGGTAGCAAATTTTTTGATTTAACAATGCCTCTTGAATCTCCAAACAGCGCATAAGTCCCCTTTGTTGACCAGATATTTTTAAAAGGGTTGTTGAGACGACACACAGTCATTTTTTTATCCGCCTTCTCGTCAGGAATCGTTCCGTAAAATTTAACGCGTTCCCCGGTTTTTAGTTCAATTAGAAAGGGTTCGCAATTGTACCAAGGGGGTGCATATCTATATTCTGCAAGTTCAGATTCAAAAGCCCCTTTGCCATAAGTGAGTACCAATGCAAGAGGTAAGGTTGGGTTTAGATAAACGCCTTCAATATCCCAGTTAAAAAAAACTAAATATTTTGGCTTTTCCTTGTCTATCAGTGAGTTGAATGGTTTTATCCTTTATTTCCTTGAGTTGATAACCCACCGTTTGCGATGAACGGTCGCTTTTGGCTTTTTACTTTGCAATATATTGATTTAGATCATAATTATCGCGTTCCACAGAACTCTCATATCGCGGTTTTCCAAGGGCAGGGTAGCGATATTTTTCATAGTTGATGCCCAAACGGATGCTATCCCTAAAAAGGGATAGCATCCGTCAACTCACTAAAAATTAATGATCAACGAGTAAAAAAGACTCCGCTCCGAGCCAGCAAGCGGTACTTCATTAAGTCCTTTGCGGCGAACATATTCCGGGAAAGTGACTAGCGTGTCCGACACATTGTGGATTGACATAACGTGTTTCAGTTGCAGATATTTATATTTGTGTTGATACGCAAAATTCAAGTCAAAAGTGATGGAATCGTCTATTTTATCTGCATGCCCATTCGTGGAATCGATATAGTTTCCAATCAGAGACACATTAAATTCCCTTCCAAAGTTTTTCTGAACCCCGGCTGAAATGGTGAAGTCTGAAACATACTTAAAATTGTAGGTAGTCCAGTAAAAGTCGTGATGACACTTAAACGGATACTATCCCTCGGAGGGATAGCATCCGTAAAATCACTACATGTACAGGACTACCAAATTGTAGTGATCCGTGCCCGGCAGTCTATCGCCATCGTCACCGTGGACATAGTCAAAATTCAGAAACAGGTTGGCGAACTTGGGATTGAGATATTTTAATTCAACTTCCAAGCCTTTCGCAGTGAATGAATTCGTCACCATTCGTGTAAACATTGACGTTGTTGAGGAGAGTGCCCTCTTCGAGGGTAACGTTTCCTTTTATGCGATGTATTTTGTCTTTGTAAATGGAATAGTAGGCAAGTGCCTGTAAATAGAAATACCCCCTAGCGTGTTGGTAGCCTAACTCAAAAGTGTCAGCCGTTTCCGGTTTGAGCGTCTCATTTCCAAATACCGTTTTAGTAGGCGTTGCGAAATATAATTCAAACAAATTCGGGGTTCGGAATGATTGTCCCGCAATGAATTTAATCGCGTTTTTCTCGTTTATTGAGTAAACAAGGGTGCCTCGTGATGACACATTTTCTCCGAACAGTTCATTTTGGGTAAATCGACGGCCTAACACGACGCGCCATGCTGGCAACGGTTTCCAGTCAAGTTGAGCATATCCAGAATATTCGTAGACGCGCCTATTGGAGAGATTGTTCTCTGCCAATATCGCATGAGTAGAAAGGTTGATATTTTGATATTCTTGGCTTTTTCTCAGATCGTAAGCACCACCCACTTCAATGCCTAAGTTGTCGGAAATTTAAACAATATTACGAAGGCTACCACCGATTTGTTGCCCTAAGATGTTGGCGCGGATATCATCCGCAGCCGAGCGGGATAAATTCCGCTCATTCCAATCATAAAAAAGCTGCAACTTAGTATAGTATTTTTTATTCCAGCGGTGGGAGTGGGTGTACCCAATAATGGCACCATCAACGTCATGATTATTCCCAGCCCCAGCGGAGAATTTTGGCGTGACTCCAAGATAACCTTCATCATTCTTAAAAGCATTGATTAATAATGAATGATCATCATATTCGAGTAGGACATTTGCGTTGAGGCTATCAGCATAGTCATCCACGGTGCCATTGATGCCGGTTTCATCAGTAAAACCATAATGATGTCTTCGGTTGTATTCTACTTTGCAAAGACGTTTCCGCCCTCGTTCCAGCGACATTGACTTTCAAGTGTAGAAAACGTTCCAAACGTAGAAAACGTAATTCCGGTTGCAATTCAGTATCTTCCCACACAGATGGCGTACTATTTTCTTGGGCATAACCCGCTGAAAACATCATAAGGTTTGTGGAAAAACATAAGGCCATAATTTTTATTTGTGATTGCATAATTATAGGTAATAGGTAACAGATCACAGGTAATAGTCATAGATCATTATGGCTCATTTTTTTATTGCCCATTACCCATTACTCATTAAGAGAATGAATTTTGCAAGAGCCTCATAGCAATACTTTGGACAGTTTTTGAAGGATATGCTCTTTGATCCAAGTGAATGATAAATTTTTGAAAATTTTTTTTATAACAGAGTTGTCCGAAAATAAGGTTTGTGCATATTTAACTCATTGTTTTTCTGGGTTTCCCTCGGTTTCACCTAGGGCTATTCACATTTAACCCCTACGGGGTTGACACAAATAAAGTTATTTACGGACAAGTCTATTATTCGATACCGCAGTTTTTTAGAGTTTATTTTTATGATTATGAATTTTAACAAATCAATAAGTTATAGCGTTTCCCGATTGCATGAAATACAAAAATTAAAGGTTTTAAAGCCCCTTCGGTGCGAAATTAATATAGCCAGTGTAACTACCTGGAACTAAAATTAATTGTATTTTACGCAATCGGGAAATGCTATAGCGTTCATCCTGACATGCACTACATAGCGTGACATTGCAGCGATACCCGCTGGTTTTGCAAGAAATAAGGTAGCTCCCAAAAATTAAAATACCAACGATGGAGTTTGCGCGGGGATTGCCTCGACGAGCCGAATCTTGTAGGGGCAATCCTTTATGGTTGCCCGGGGTCATATTATTATTTGGGAGTTGCCTAAAAACGGCGGTATCGAATATTAGAGAAAGTTTCATGACAAAAATAAGGCTTTAAAATATTTAAATGTTATTGTTTATAAAGTTCGACCTCTGCGTTAACAAAATCAATCTGTTAAATTCGTCAATCCGTTGTACTTTTCGTATAATACATTCACAATATATTTTCTAACAAGCGATTCTCCAAATGACTTATCAAGATATTCCTTCTATCCATCCACTCCCGAAACTGCTAGCCAATCAAATCGCAGCCGGTGAAGTTGTTGAACGTCCCGCGTCAGTGATAAAAGAATTATTGGAAAATAGTTTAGATGCGAGGGCTAACAACATTGAAATCGATATTGAACAGGGCGGCATCGCGTTAATGCGGGTGCGTGATAATGGCTTTGGTATTCGTCGTGATGAATTATTGTTAGCCTTAAATCGACATTCCACCAGTAAAATCAGAGAGTTGGACGATTTAGACCGTATTAATAGTTTGGGTTTTCGCGGTGAAGCCCTTGCCAGTATTGCGTCTATTTCCAGATTAACGTTAAGCTCGCGTTTTTATGGCGATGAAATAGGGCATTGTGTCCGTTTGGACGGGCAAGAAAAACCCATCGGCCCAGAGCCAATGGCCCATCCCATTGGCACAACGCTAGAAATACGGGATTTATTTTATAACACCCCGGCACGGCGCAAGTTTTTACGCACCGATAAAACCGAATTTGGTCAAGTACATGAAACGGTTAAACGTTTAGTTTTAAGTCGTTTTGATGTCAATTTTAAGTTGACGCATAACCGCAAAACCTTAATGGCTTTAAAGGTAGCGCAGCGTGAAAAGGAGCAATTACAACGAGTTGCGATGCTCTGTGGGCCAGAATTTGTTGATCATGTTTTAAGTATCAACGAAAAATCAGACGAAATGCAGTTATCAGGCTGGATTACGCAACCGACTTATTCACGCAGTCAGCCGGACATGCAGTATTTTTTCGTCAACGGCCGCATTATCCGCGAAAAACTGATCAATCATGCAGTACGCCAAGCTTATGAAGATGTGTTGTATTCAGGCCGTCATCCGAGTTATGTATTGTATTTAAAGATTGATCCTAGCGAAATGGATGTCAACGTTCATCCTACCAAGAGCGAAGTGCGTTTTGCCCAAATTGGAGTGGTGCATAACTTTTTAGTTGAGGCCTTACAAAATCGTCTGGCCCAAACTTCTCCTAACCATGCGGGGCCGCCAACACCCTCGCCCCAACCCTCGAACTCAAGAGAATCATCTTCACCCCAAGCCTCAAGGAAGTCCCCCTCACCCCAACACTTTCCCTTCCCCCGGCTGGGCGCATCCTCTCCCCCCTCAGACGCAAGCAAACCACAATTTATTCCACCGTACCCAATCAATCGCCCATCGGCTGTCGCGATACGCGAAACCATGCAAGCTTATCAAGCGTTGCATCCCCCGCTATTACCAGAAGAATTACCGCTGGATGTTATCACTGATAACAACCTCGCGCCTTCGTCTATCCCACCGCTAGGATATGCGTTAGCGCAATTGCATGGGGTGTACATTCTGGCCGAAAATGCCGACGGTTTGATATTAGTGGATATGCATGCAGCCCATGAACGCATTACTTATGAGCGGATGAAATCGGTTTGGCAAGCAGACACGCTCAGCACCCAAGTATTGCTGATTCCTATCAGCGTCTCTGTCAGCGAACGTGAGGCGGAAATAGCAGAACGACATGTTGATTTATTTAACCAATTAGGCTTTGATATAAACCGCGCCGGGCCCGAAACATTAGTTGTGCGCGAAGTGCCGACGCTATTAGCTGACGCGAATATGCCGATGTTGGTGCGCGATGTGTTAGCCGATTTATTACGTTTTGGTGTAAGCCCTCGCTTACAAGAAAATATACAGGGGATTTTGGCCACTTTGGCCTGTCATACATCGGTACGCGCCAATCGACAATTGAGTTTAAGCGAAATGAATGCGTTATTGCGGGACATGGAAAAAACCGAGCGCAGCAATCAATGCAATCATGGTCGTCCAACTTGGACGCTGCTCAGTATGAAAGAATTGGATAGTTTGTTTTTGCGGGGACGTTGATGGGAATTGGGAATTAGGAATTAGGTTGTTTCTGGGTTAGTGAAAAGGAAGTTCCAATGGGTTTTATTCACAATTCACAGTTCAATTAAGTAGGGTGGGTAAGGGCTTTTTCTTGCCCACCATTTTTAAAATAAGCAACAAAAGCCCTCACCACCCTACCAAATACCTGAAAATTTTTTGTGCTTCAGCAATCCCCCAAACAAAAACAGGGCTCCCTAGGGCTTTTTCTTGCCCACCATTTTTAAGGTGGGCAACAAAAGCCCTCACCACCCTACCAAATACCTGAAAATTTGTGCTTCAGCAATCCCCCAAACAAAAACGTGATCGAACCGGTTGCAAACCGGTTCCCGCACAAGGAACGAGGAAAATATTTCCCGTTGGGGCGATTCAAGCTACTGTGCAAATACCCCAATTGATAAATCGTCAGCGGGATAAATACCTTGTACTGCATAATCCTCTAGGGCACTTTCGGTGTGACGTTTGACAAATTCATTTGTCTGGTTTTGAAAGGCTAACAAATGGGTAGCGACATCGTAAAGCGGTATAAATGTGTTTTGGCGCGTATCAACGCACTGGCTGGCACCGTCTGAAGCAATCGCCACCACTTTAAATTTTTTTAAAGGAAAACAAAAAGTTAATTGTTTTTGAAACGGCTTTGGCTCCGATTGCCCATTCACAGAATCTATCAATAACAATGGGTTGGGTCCACATTTCGCATAATCTTGTTGCCGCTCTTTATCATACCAATAAGTTAAGTAATAAGGGGCATTATGGGTAAAGGCAATTTCAATTGTGCCAAGGTTGCCATCGTGATCCTTAAACAATAAGCAACCATCGCCGTAAATATACACCATAATAGTGTTTTGATATAAAAACGCCAGCATGACGGTGGCATCTAGCACACTGTCAGGTAGTTGCAATTTTTCGGTAATATCCAAAGCATTGTCAATCAACTGCTGTCCAAAATCGAGGTAATTCAAAGGCCATTTGGCTGCAGTTTCGATCATGTGCTTAGCAGTCAGCGTCAGAATCCGTGCGCCGGCATCTGAATTCTCCGCAGACGAGCAACCGTCGCTTAATACCATAAATGGCGTAGGCGTATCACCTTGCGTGACATAGTCTTCACAAATAGGGTGGGTAGTGCCTATAGTGTAATAGTGGTCGTAACGTAGCATCCTTGGCATTCCCGTTGGCAAGTAAGTAAGTATATTAGCATATACTAAATTATATATTCATTTTTCTCTGCATCAATAAAATTGCTGCTGTGCCATTATTTCGTTCACTGTATACTTCGCTCTCTTAAAAAGGGTGATAATGTGAGCATTTATATTGACGTTGAGCCGCATCCGCGTTAAAAAAATCGTAACAGCTCAGCCCCAACGGGGCGAATTATTATAGCCTGGGGCAACGCCCCAGGTACTCAGCGCCGAAGGTGCGAATTATTATAGCCTGGGGCAACGCCCCAGGTGATTTAAAGCCCTGAAATGGTGCCGGTTCCCAGGGCGCAGCCCTGGGCTTTAATAAAACGCCCGGAAAGGGCTGAGTAGTTACAAAAAATCAATATATTTAGAAAGGAGGCGAACAACAACATGCAATATCCCTTAACAGAAAAAATCGGCAATCCTGATTTATTGGTGGGGCGGGAAAAAGAATTTCGCAAATTTGGAAAATGGCTGGCGAATATTCCCGGCAGATTGTCCAAATCCAGAGCCCTTATTGCACGACGCAAAAGTGGCAAAACCGCCTTTGTGCAGCGTATTTTTAACCAACTTTTTCGTTATAATGGGACAGTGATTCCTTTTTACTTTGAATTTGGTGAAAATAAGATTTGGTATCCGAATTTGGCTATCAACTACTATCGTACTTTTGCGTCACATTATATTTCCTTTCTGGAAAGAGATGAACGCTTGGTAACTAGACTCTTATCATTGGAAAAAATCAGGGAATATGGTGTTGCCAAATCTCTTGAAGATTTTGTAGATGATGTGGATTTTCTGCTTCAAAATAAGGAAGTCAGTGGTAGTCATGATTTAATGTGGCAAACTGCCTACACGGCACCCCACCGCTATGCGGCCATCCTTGACACCAGATTTTTGGTGATATTGGATGAATTTCAGAATATCACTCAATATGTTTACCCTGACAAAAACCGTGAGGGAAACCCGGATGAAACGATGGCGGGCAGTTTTCATTCGATTTCTGAATCCAAAGTCGCCCCCATGTTAGTCACTGGCTCTTATGTGGGTTGGTTAATGAGGGTGATTAGCAAGTATTTACAAGCGGGGCGACTCAAACAAATACCAATGTCTCCCTATCTCACCCTTGACGAAGGGTTAGAGGCGGTTTACAAATATGCTGAGTTTTATCATGAACCGATTACCAACGAAACCGCGCTGCAAATTAACGAGTTGTGCATGTCCGATCCGTTTTTTATATCCTGTGTGATTCAAAGTGAATTTGATGACAAAGCGTTAATGACGAGTCAGGGAGTGGTAAACACCGTGAATTATGAAATTTCAGATAGACATTCTGAAATGTCAAAAACGTGGAACGAGTATCTGCAAATGACTTTGCAAAAGGTGAATGATAAGTACTGAACCATAAATTTTCAGGTATTTTGAAATAGGGCTTGCGCGGGGGATTGCCCCTACGAACCGTCATGTAGGGGCAATCCTTTATGGTTGCCCTTCTGAATCAAAATATCTGTTTATTTGTGCTTCAGTACTTACAAACGCCAAAAACATGTTGCTATACTTGAGCAAACATGCTGAACGTTACTGGACACCGCAAGAACTTAAAGATGAATTATCTTTTTCATACTCGTAAGTACAACGAATCCCAGAAATAAACCAAAAGTACAACGAATTGACGAAATAAGCGAATTAACTTTCATTCGTTTCAGACGAACCGTTATTTATCAGGAGTACAAGGCGAACCTTGTACGAAAAAACGGCGCTATTTATCAGGAGTACAAGGCGAACCTTGTACGAAAAACTTTGATCTTCTCAGGAGTACAAGGCGAACCTTGTACGAAAAACTTTGATCTTCTCAGGAGTACAAGGCGAACCTTGTACGAAAAACTTTGATCTTCTCAGGAGTACAAGGCGAACCTTGTACGAAAAAACGGCGAACCTTGTGCGAAAAAACTTTGTTATGATTGAAATGTGACATTGTCAAGTTAAACAATTTTTGCCCTTCCACTTGGAATTTAGAAATGGTAAAAGATTGCTTTGTTAAGTACTGAAGCATAAATTTTCTGGTATTTATCGAGAAGCCAATATCGAAGGGGCAACCAATTGCCCCTACATTACACGATAGTTGGCAGGGGCAATCCTTTGCTACAGCACTGCTGATAATATGTGCTTCAGTACTTATAGGAGTAACCCAACCACTAACAGGAGAGAGATTATGGCAGAGTTTCCTGAAATAGAACGCTTAGGTTTTGGCGTGATGGCGGATAAGGATGAGTATCCTCATGTCTTCTCCCATTCAGATCGCTTTTTGATCGCGCAAAGAAATCATTGCGCGTGAATATCGTCCTAATCCGTATGGGCAAATATGCCGTGAAAAATATACTATGCCGACTTTTATTGGCGAGAAAATTTCCGCCGAAGAATGGAAAATTTACCAGCAGATTGGGGAAATTGTGAAAGATTGTAAATATGTCGCTGGTAAAAACTTTGGGAATTACACGACAAAGGCATTACAAGAAGCTGGCACCGATTTTCTGATGAACCACTCCTTTCAACCTTATGAGTGGATTGATTCCCTCATTGAAGCCAGAGATATGGCGGGTTATCGGGATTAATTTTAAAAGAAATCCGATTTCTTCAAGAAATCTCTGGATTTTTATGCACAGGAAAAACATCAACATGGTAACCAAAATCAGGGGGCTAAAAGATGGCCCCATTAAAGTAGCAGAAAATGACGCACTCGGTTTAACGGATTATGCCGAAGCTTTGTGCGAATTTATCTTGTCTGCTGATACGCCAATCACGATTGGTATTCAAGGCGATTGGGGCAGCGGTAAAAGTAGTATGATGTACTTAATTGAACAAAAACTTAAGGCTGACGGGCAACTCCAAGATAAAAAACTCCATACTATGTGGTTTAATACTTGGCAGTTTTCTCAATTCAACATGAGCGAGAAGTTGAGCATTTCGCTGTTGTCCCGTTTTATTGATGAAATGGAAAGCCTGACGGTGAGTAAACGACGCAAAGAGTCAGAAGCGAAAAAGGCTTTGCGTTGGATAGTTGCCAGCACTGTGAACATACTGGGCGCAGACGAGGTTGCTAAGAAGGTGCTAGAAGAGGCCAAACCGCCTAAAGAAACGTCTGAAAATATTGCGAATTTACAGGTGCAATTGGTTGAATTGGTTGATAGAACACTGACAGAAGCCAATCTTGATCGTATTGTGGTTTTTATTGATGACATTGATCGCTTAATCCCTCAAAAAGCGGTTGAGCTGTTGGAAGCGCTGAAACTGTTTTTGGAGATTGAAGGCTGTGTGTATGTCCTTGCTTGTGATTACCAAGTCATTGTGCAAGGCTTAAGGCAAAAATTTGGTGTTGGCGAAGCCGAACTCAAAGGACGCAGCTTTTTTGACAAAATCATTCAAGTGCCGTTTAAGATGCCGGTTAACCAATATGACACCGAAGGCTTTTGCAAAAAAATGCTTGAGCATATTGGTGTCGCGCACAAGAAATCAGATATCGCGTTATATTTGGCTCTGATTACCTATTCCGCCGGTTTTAACCCACGCACGGTTAAACGGTTATTCAATAACTTGCTGTTGTTAAAAATTGTCCTTGATAAAAAGAAAGCGTTAAAAGCGGATAAAGTGGCTAAAGTCAACGAAAAAATGCGTATTTTATTTGCGACGCTTTGCCTGCAAAATACCTTTAGCCCGGTGTATGATTATTTGCATAATTATCTGCAACAGTTGACAATCACGGATGGCGAAGCGGTTAGCAATACTAATCAGTTGTTTGTCGAACTGAGAGAACCCGGCAAATTTGCCAAACTGTGGCAAGATGTCAAAACCAGCGAAACCTTTTTTAACCAACTGGCTGATTTTATCGGCGTATTTTTTGATGCGATTCAATTACAGTCAGATACCGCTGAAGCGGCAGCGAAGACATTAAATGCGGCCGAGATAGGCACATTGAAAACCATTCTGTCATTTTCAGGAATGGTGGCGGTGCAAGAAAAACCGGAACAACCCACCGTGACTTCTGATGAGATTCGTCAAATAAGACGGCTTAACCGTGATTTGATAAAAAGTGTTATTTCAGAGCTAGAAAGCCGATATAAAAAGGAGCTGAGCCAGCTTTCGTCAACGATATTTGAAGGCTTTAGAATGTACCAACCTCGTTATGGTGACGTGGAACTTTACACGGAGGCGAAATCCGTCGTCCAACCTGCCAACGAGGAATTTGGTTTTACCATTGCGCTGACGGTTGATGTCGGATCACCTCGTCATTCTGACAAAGGGGAAAAACATATTCGGCATCACCTGACTGATTATTATATTCAAGACTTTGTGCCATGGTTTAAAAAACATTTACTAACAGTTTTCCCCACCGCGAAGAATAGTGATGAAGGTTATCTGTTATACGAGAAAGTCCTGCCGCCAGAAACATCAAGAGAAGAACTGGACACTGCTTTTAAGGAAAGTGCTTTTGAACTGTTGGACAAATTACTGCCGAAACTCGCCCAACTTTACCGTGGTGGGAAATTGTAAATTTCAAGGAAAAAGGGGAAAGGGGATCGGTTCAAGGGGATCGGTTCAAGGGAAAAGGGGATCGGTTCAAGGGAAAAGGGAATTTTTCAGGAGTACAAGGCGAACCTTGTACGAGAGGCCATGTGGTAAATAATCCTGTCTATCCATAAATTTATTACAAGCTATCAGTTTTTTCTAACCCACCCCATATTATATAACAAGTACAACTTCTTTCTGGATTTGTTCGGATTGATATAGTATTCCAGAAAAAGGAGTCCAAACTTTAGTTTGGCAGGCCCAAGATAAATCTTGGACTCCTGCCAAAATAATTTATCTGGAATACTATATAACAAGTACAACGAATTACGTGGATAAACGAATTGATAATCGCACTTCATCCTTAATAATTCATTCAATTGGGGATTTTGACTGTTTGAAATCAAACAGCCCGGTATCGAAGGCTCTCAAATTCGTTTATCCCCGTAATTAGTTGTACTAAACAAAAGGTTGTGCCACTTTTAACAAACTGATAGGTGGTAAGCCATAAATCCGTTTAATCAAAGTGCCAAACACCGCTTGCCCGAATTGGCTTAATCCCGTTTGTTTGTGTTGCACCGTCATTGCTTGTTGCCGTAATGAAGGCACGACTTGAGATAAGCCAAAGTCGATGATTTTGACAGAGACTGAGATCTCCGAGGTTTCCAAAACCTCGGAGGTCTTTTTCAGCTGCAAGATGACAAATGCCCGCTTCATGGGCAACTTGTAAGCCTTTAGCGATTTGTAAGCCAACTTGTAAGCCGGTGTCTAAATCCATCGGGCCGTATTTTTCTAACCACGCCTCCCCGTCTATCGCGTCGTTAATGTATTCAGTGACGAAAAAAGCCCTTTATTTTTTTAAAACATCGGCATAACCATATTCTAGCAATTGAGGCACATACTCACCGGCTATCTCGTGCACTTTGGCAGTCTCACTCGTTTTGATAGCGTCAGTGATGTCAGGGGGCAATAATGTTAATAGCGATTGACGTGTTTCTGCATCTTTGACACTTGGGCATTCAAGCAGTAGAGCGATCAGACGCTTTTTGTCATTTGGGTTATTTATATTTTTTATCATGTCAATTAGTTTTACCATAACGGATAGTATCCCGCTCGATGGGATGCTATCCGTAAAGTTATTTAGAACTACTGAACCCCTTTTCGTTTTGGCTTAGATTGAGCCGTGTCAAATTTTATAGTAGCATAATGAAGTTAACGGATACTATCCCGAAACCAGGGATAGCATCCGTTACATGAAGTTAACGGATACTATCCCGAAACCAGGGATAGCATCCGTTACATGAAGTTAACGGATACTATCCCGAAACCAGGGATAGCATCCGTTACATGTAAAAATTCATTGACCTTTGTTTCATGTTGTCTTGCACAAATAGGAGATAGATAAATATGGCCACAAAACCAAAAAAGCCTTTGGTAAACCCCACCCCAGCAATAAGGAATACCGATCAGAGGAAAAATGATTTGATTGTTGAAATGACTGACCAAGCTTACATGGATGGTGCTTCCCATGAAGAGGTTGGCGAACTTCAGCAACAGATAAAAAACGGCACCTACAGTTCTGGTGACTGGGAACGCAAAGTCGCCTCGTGGTATTAAGACATTCGTTAACGTAACGGATGCTATCCCTTGCCGGGATAGTATCCGTTTTTGATTGGTGAAATCACGTAACGGATGCTATCCCTTGCCGGGATAGTATCCGTCTTTGATTGGTGAAATCACGTAACGGATGCTATCCCTTGCCGGGATAGTATCCGTTTTTGATTGGTGAAATCACGTAACGGATGCTATCCCTTGCCGGGATAGTATCCGTTTTTGATTGGTGAAATCACGTAACGGATGCTATCCCTTGCCGGGATAGTATCCGTCTT
>QNER01000073.1 GCA_003646175.1 Candidatus Parabeggiatoa sp. nov. 1 | reverse complement strand
TTATAAGAAAGGATTGGCTTGATACGTGATTTTCCTGAAGTTTATTATCATTTTACTATCAGCTATCGCTTTCCGTTATGACGGGTTTTAAATCCTTTTTTATAACCAATCCTTGTAGTTATTGTGTGGTTTAAATAAATCCTTTTTTATAACTATCGCTTTCCGTTATTTTCTTCAAAAACCAACATAATAAGCGTAGCAACAATCAACGGCAAATTTTTAGTCACCGCCCCGAAAGGGTGAATCCAAAATTCGGGCAAAGTCCAACTGATGATTGCCATATAGCTCACCATTAATAATAACTGTACGCCTACCACGGCACGTATTCGATAAGCCACCAGAGTCGCAATGCCCAGCGCACAGTCCAGTGCGGCTGCGGAATAAAGCATGATAGGGGCCCATATTCCGCTAATGCCGGTCGCTGCCAATAATTTATAGCTTTCCTCAACCGGATAGATAAAGGCCGAAACAATTCCCGTGAATATCCAGAGTAAGCCAATACTCAACCGTAACAACGGGCGCAAGAAAAATAATCGTGCGTGCCAACGATCGGCGGTTGTTGCCGGATTATCTCGCAAACTGGTTTCAACAGTACGCAGCTTGATACCAGTAATGGCAGTAACGGGGGCCGGTTCACCACAATTGCCGCGCAAGAGCATACCCAAACTTTCCGAAGTCAACGGCCCTAAGCCTAGCCAATCGTTGATTTTGGCCAATAATTTCATCACGGGGATGGGAATAGGCCAAGCGGCCGTCGGCCTGATACCTAACCAAGTCCTCATCAAAACCATAAGTTGTAAAAAAGTCACTGCCTGAGTACCCACCAATTCTAAACGTTGCTCCCCGCAAGGCCAATTTCGTAACAGTGCCAGCACACACGTTTTGAAATCATCAATATGAATCGGTTGGATACATTGATCACCTTGCCCTATCACGGGCATTAGGGGTAGGGCAGCCATTGCTGAAAATAAGGTCGTACTGCCACCCCCGCGCCCAATCACAATAGACGGGTAAAGAATCACCGCATCGACATTCAGTGCCAGTAACGCTTCATCAGCGGCACGCTTGCTCAGATGATACGTGCTTTTGGCATTCTCATCTGCGCCCAATGCTGAAATCTGTAGGATTTTACGAATACCGGCCTGTTCAGCGGCCTGAAACAAGGCTATCGGCGCGTGTGTATGTAAATCATCAAAGCGTTGTCCACGCCTTTCACGAATGATACCAACCGCATTAATCACCACATCAATATTCAAGAGACGTGGCAACCACACCTGTGGATTATGATCCTTGGCGTAATCGCAACTTATCCATTTGACTTCAGGAAATCGCGTTTGCCATCGTTCAGGTTGTCGGACACATCCAACAACTTGATGTCCTTCAGCAAGCAAGGTAGGCAATAGATGTTGCCCAATAAATCCGCTGGCACCAGTTAAGAGTATCTGCATTTTTTTACATTTAACCGCAAAGGTAGAAAAAATTGATAACTGTCTCAATCTTTCGTTCAGAAGGCTAGAACCATTACCCATCTAACTACTTTTGAAGGAAGTCGACTCTCAAAGCCCCTGTATTTTCATTTGGTTAGATGATATAGGCACACCGAACTCAAAGCAGCAACCATACCCAGTTTCTGGTTCAGACAGGCGCACAAATCCCCTATTGGCACTGGCGATATCAGAAACAATTTTTAATCCTAAACCACACCCCGGCCCTGCAATCTCATCTTGATTCTGGGCACTCGTCGTAAAAAACGGATTAAAAATGCGATCTCTTAGGTTTTCTGATACACCTTTACCGGTATCTTGAAAACGAATGACGGCAAATAATTCATCCCGTTTTGTAGCTGTGATCTTGATACCATGTTTTTCAGGATTATCGCGTTCCATTGCCTTGAGAGCGTTAGTCATAAAATTAAACAGTACCGAATCAATTTCACTGCGGTGCATGGGGGCTGTTTGCAAATTATCCGGCGTGACGTGGTACTCATAAGCAATGCCTCGCGTCTTCAGATAATCTTCAAATTGTTCAACAAATTTTTTAATTGTACCGTACAAAGTTACATTGTTTTTTTCCCTTGAACCTGAATGATCCATCTGTGTCACAACGTAGGAAGCGAGTTCATTCAAATTGTTAGTCGCGTTCTCAACTTGTGCGAAACATTCTTGAAGTTCAGATTGCTTTTCGCAAACTGGTAAAGCGAGTAAACGTAGGCTATTCAAGGAAGTTCTTAACCGATTAACTGCCCCTAGTGTTTCATGGCTGAAGACGGCAATAGAAATACCTATTGAAGCTAATACGCGAAGCATCTCAGCATATTTTAACGATTCTCGCCGTTCTGATTCTTGCTCGGTTTTTTGACGTGATTGTTCCGCTTGAGCTTCTTTAATTCCAGATATGATAACCTGTTGCGTGTCAACCGGTAAACTTTTCAGTATCTGTGGTAAGTCATTGACAAATTTTTGTAGCGCAGTAGAGTTAGAACTTTCTGAGGCTAAAGCTTCTTGAGTGGTTTGTGGAGTCACCTGTAATTGACTGTGGCGAGAAGAGGCGACACGTAAGACTGCCCATTCCAAGCACTCATGGATAAAATCACGCAGTTTTTTATAAGCATCGTTTTCTATGAGCCCTTCCCGACTGGCGGTTTCTTCCATAAAAGGATTTTCGGCACTGGTTAATGCAACATGGCCAAAAAAATTGTAATGATTAATTGGCACCAGCTTATTGCCTTGAATGGTAGCAAGTTGCAACCAATCGTCATTGGATTCACCATAAGGCAAAACCCGAAATCCATCACGGTAAACGCGAATTCCCCCCAGTTTTTTACCAAATTTACGGGCGGTATTAACCGAAAAGCCGGGCATCAGTTTAGAATCATAGATAAAATAGCTGACTTCAAATTCCAGAGGCCCAACCTCTTGATACTTGTCTTCAGAGTCTTGCATATCTTCAAGTTCAAGTACCTCAGAACGAACATAAAAATGTCCATTTCCTTCAGCATCGATCCAACCTTTTATCAAGGCAGTCCGCTTTGCTAGAAAAGTTTTTTCAATGGAAAGCTCTGGAACCGCTTCATGCCTTAATTCACCGTTGAGACGAACCTTAAAGCCTGGATCCTGCGGGTAAGTTGTGGTTTCAGTTTTTGGGGCCCGATAACGCAAAGGCATCTCAAAAGGTGGTTGTAAGAGTAAAACGAATTTCCAAACCTGAATAAAATCGTTTTTCGTCCATTTATCTCGCAGGTTGCCAATAATCAATTTGGTACCTTGTTCATCTTGGGGGGATGGAAACTGTTCAAGGATATTGGTAATCTGAGTCAACAGTTTGCCTGATTGGTATTGCTTATCCCACTCAAAATGCACTCGGATAGCCTTGGTTTCACCCCGCTTTTTGGTTTCCAAAAGCAATTGTTGCCCCAAGCGTTCTACAGCAAATCGACCAATGCCTTTGCGCCCGGCGCGAGAACGCCCATAGAATGGTGACAGCGGATTGTTTTCCTTGTCGCTAGTGGATAAGTGCATCCAATGTTCGCGTATTTCCTGCTCTGTCATGCCATTACCATCATCGCTGATGATCAAACGTCCACCGGCTTTGCTGTAATCTTGGAACTCAATATCTATGTAGGTAGCGTCTGCATCGTAGGCATTCTTGATTAGCTCTGAAAGTGCCGTTTCTTGTTTTCCAACCAGTTCAAACCCCAATCTGTGTATATGCTGTGCATCGACAGTGAAACGGGCAGCGCGTGGATCAAGTGCCAATAGACGTTCATTAAGGTCAGAAATTTTTTCAAAATTAACCTGTTCTGAGTCAAGCTCTTGTTGTAATTCAGCTTTTAATTTTATGAGTTCTTCAGTCATATTTTTCCGATTTTATGGACAATTTTTTCCAGAGTTTAGACGACCCAAACTAAAGTTTGGAATCCGGCCAATTTTCCAACACCACTACCGCAGCGGCAATCTCGGCTGCATCTGACAAGCTAACATGCACGTTGGTGACACCTCGCTGGGCCGCTATTTTTGCGGCTGCGCCATATGTCACCACATACGGCGCACCACTGTCTTGATTAAGCACTTTAATGTCTTGAAACGTGACGTTTTGAGTTAAGCCGGTGCCAATGGCTTTCATAAACGCTCGAAAACAGCAAACTTGCCGGCGTAGTGTTCAACCGGATAACGATAGCGTTGACACAGGGCAATTTCTTGTTCAGTGAAAATGCGTTGCAAAAATTGGTAGTCCTGTAGAAGTCGTGATGATGTCCAAACGGATGCTATCCCTTTCCCGGGATAGCATCCGTAACATCGCTACATGTTTAGGACTACCCCTTAATGTATTGCCAAACATCAGGGTGAGGTTCTGTCAATAACCAAAACTCTGCGTTTTGTTCATCTGCCATTTTTAGGGTGTTCTTGATTTCTGTTTTTTTTATTCAAAAAATTATTATGCACCCCACACATAGAGGGCACAGAGTTAGCACTGCGTTTTTTAATTACTTACTGATGTTACGCACCCAAGTTCCTAATTTGTCTGAATCAGGATTGAAAGGCATTTGAGGATTTTCACGCAAATTGGCAACAATGTGAACACAAGTCAAACGCACATCAAGTGGAATAATTGTACCGCTGGTATCTGGAAATTTTGATTCAAACAAATTAGTCATCCTGAAAATCCTAAAATATTGAAAATCCTGATGTCGAGGTTCAAGTTTTTCTCCGAAAAACTTGAACCTCGACAAGACAAATTGGAACTTGAGTGCGTAACATAAATTACTTACTTGAAATATATTATGGAATTATTTTGGTTTATCAAAACAGTTACCCTTGCTGAGTATATTTGGTTTTTTTGAAAAGGGTGAGAATATGAAGAGGTTATAGTTCATTTTTTTAAGCTTTGGAGAAGACATTAAGCCACATCCACCTCAAAAAAATCAATCCGTTAAATCAGGAAAGAAGTTGTACTTCCAGTATACTTTAAAAATCGTGAGGGACTTGCAACAATCTGACGCACAATTAAAAATCAATAACTTACATGCCATTAGTGACTCGTAAGTTATTGTTTTATCGTTCCTGCTCAAGAGTTTTGCAAGAGGCTTTCTTTCACTCGATGTTCAAGTTTTTAGTCTTACTGAAAAACTAACTACAAGGATTGTATATAAAAAAGGATTTTAAGGGATTATCAATTTATTCACCATCGAATCTCGAAAATATCTCTCAAATATTAACCTAACTAGTTGATTTTAAATAAAAATAAATGAATGAAACTCACACGCGAAAAAATCCTTTTTTATATACAATCCTTGTAGTTATTGTTTGGATTACGAAAAAACTTGATGATCGAGTTTCATGAAAAATTTTCCCCCAACGCGCTACTCATCGTTGTAAATAATAGACTTGCCCGTCAATAAATTTTAACCAAATAAAAACAATCATTTAAACTCATAAAAGCCTTATTTTCGGACAACTCCAATTAATTAAGTAACTCATGTGACGTACTGTGCTTCTCAAACAAGCTCAAGAGTGGCATTTTTTCAGGGAAAGCATTTTGCGTAACATCGCTGCCTGATTTTAATTATTTTACTTTTTATTTATCAAAAATGTGGAAATGCCTTAGCAAGGTACCAGCATCGCAGCCATAAAGACGGGACGCTGGCGCGTGGAAAGCAGAAAAAAATTTAGAGTTTGTGATAAATTTGGCTGCCTTGGGTTTTGAAATCTTCGGCCTTTTCTTGTAACCCGGCTTCTACAGCCGCGTTGATGTCGTTGATACCTTTTTGTTGAGCATAATCACGCACATCTTGTGTTATTTTCATCGCGCAGAAATGGGGGCCACACATGGAGCAAAAATGGGCCTGTTTGGCTGAGTCCTTAGATAAGGTTTCGTCGTGAAATTCTAGCGCACGCATGGGATCTAAGCCTAAGTTGAATTGATCTTCCCAGCGAAATTCAAAGCGAGCTTTAGAAATGGCGTTGTCACGATTTTGTGTCCCCGGATGGCCTTTAGCTAAATCCGCAGCATGGGCTGCGATTTTGTAGGCGATAATGCCTTCGCGCACATCATGTTTATTCGGGAGGCCTAAATGTTCTTTGGGCGTGACGTAGCAAAGTATGGCGCAACCATACCACCCTATCAAAGCCGCGCCGATGCTAGAGCTAATGTGGTCATAGCCGGGAGAAATGTCAGTGATGAGCGGGCCCAAAGTGTAAAAGGGGGCTTCGTCGCATTCTTTTAATTGTTTATCCATGTTTTCCCGTATTAAGTGTAGGGGAACATGGCCCGGGCCTTCTATCATGGTTTGTACATCATGTTGCCACGCGATTTTGGTCAATTCGCCCAAGGTTTCTAATTCGGCAAACTGGGCAGCGTCGTTGGCATCGGCAATGGAGCCGGGACGGAGCCCATCGCCTAATGAAAAGGATACATCGTAAGCCTTCATGATTTCACACATTTCTTCAAAATGCGTGTAGAGAAAGTTTTCTTTATGGTGGGCTAAACACCATTTTGCTAGGATAGAGCCGCCCCGTGAAACAATCCCAGTCAGCCGCTTAGCAGTCAGCGGAATATAAGCCAAACGCACACCGGCGTGAATGGTAAAAAAATCCACTCCCTGCTCAGCTTGCTCGATTAATGTGTCGCGGAATAATTCCCATGTCAATTCTTCGGCTTTGCCATCAATTTTTTCTAAGGCTTGATAAATCGGCACAGTACCAATGGGCACTGGCGAGTTGCGCAAAATCCATTCACGGGTTTCATGGATATTTTTACCGGTGGATAAATCCATCACTGCGTCGCCACCCCAGCGAATCGCCCAAACCATTTTTTCAACTTCTTCTTCAATTGAAGATGTCGTGGCAGAATTGCCGATATTGGCATTGATTTTCACCAAAAAATTGCGCCCAATAATCATCGGCTCTAATTCAGGGTGGTTAATATTCGCAGAAATAATAGCGCGTCCACGCGCTATTTCATCGCGGACAAATTCAGGGGTAATGACTTTAGGAATCGCAGCCTCATAAGATTCACTGGCCCTCGAACTGATAACTGATATGCGTTGATTTTCACGGATCGCCACAAATTCCATTTCAGGGGTAATAATGCCGCGACGGGCATAGTGCATTTGTGTCACGTTATACCCCGCCTTGGCACGGCGCGGTGGGCGGGGATGGGTAAAACGTAATGTGCTTAACTCAGGCGAGGTGAGGCGAGTTTGACCATAGCGTGAACTGACGGTGGGTAACGTTTCTGTATCGCCCCGTTCTTCTATCCAGTTACTACGCACATCCGGCAATCCTTGACGCACATCAATCGTTACATTAGGGTCAGTGTAGGCCCCCGACGGATCGTACACCGTCACAGGTGGATTGATTTCATGCGTGCCATTTTCTAACACCGTTTCAGATAAGGTAATTTCCCGCATAGGCACACGGATGTCGGGACTACTGCCGGTGATATAAATTTTTTTGGAGTTGGGGAAGGGTTGTGTTGAAATAGGATCGAGTTGGGCGGTTTGACTTAAAATATCTTGAGATCTTGCGCTCATGCTAATTACCTTTAATTCTTATGTTGGCGTTCATTCCCCCTTGGTATGTGGGGACGGTTTTTTTGAAAACGGGAGAGAGTGAACGATTATGGTTATTTGGAAAAAACACTTAGCGCAAGAAAAACGAGTTAATATACGGAGTGTCCGTGTTTGGTGGAACGCCAAAAAAATTTTTGCGCGCAAAAACTTTTGCCTAAATTGTTGTTTTGAGTTTTATGCGATGCTCAACTTTTTGGAAATGATTGATTAAATGATTGAATTTAAATGATTAATTTTTGATGGATACGGATTGCGATATCCATATGACTCAAAAAATCAGCTTGGGCACCTAATCGAAAAAACGCTATTTTATGGTTTTCAAGTACACTCCGTACATAAGCTTTCCTACGCCAGTATTATCTGGGTCAGGTTAAAAGGGTGTGTTCTCAGCCCATCACTTGGGCACCCCTAGCAGACAATATACATATATTATATAATGCTACGTTTATTTGCAAGTTTACTCATTTAAGACCCATTTAAGAGGGTGTGATTAAAAGTGCGGGGGTTGCCATAAAAAGGCACTTAAATAAATTTCGGGCAACCAATCGACTTCAAACAATACTGTTCAACATTTTTGGAGCATTTGATTTTTTTTGGAGCCCATTCGTGCCAACCTGAATACGTAACCAATTGATTTTAAAGGGTCAATAAAACCAAGCTCTCAATGAGGGGATAACGTGTGCGTATTCCATCCGTGCGGTGTCAATTTTTAGGCCAATTCTTAAATGGGTGCGTATAGGTTTTTACCCCCGCACTTTTAATCGCACCCCATTTAAGAATTCTTTCAAATAGCGGGCACAGGTTCAGTTCAATGTCACAGATAGGGTGAAATACCCAGCCCTTGATATGAAAAACCAGAAATGACGGAGTTTTGATGGAGCCATTTACACCCAACTGAACCAGTACCCAAATAGCGAATAGCGAATAGCGAATAAACCAGCTTATATTTCAATAAGTTACTTAAAAAGCACGGAATTTGTTATGACTTAACGTGATTTGGGGATTTTGACTTGGTTATATTGAACACAATGGCACCCTTCAAAAATATTGACCACAGAGGGGTAATGGGTAATGGACTTGCCGGGGATAAATCGTCTTGAGTAAGTGTAAGGCAACTCAAAAAAATAAATATACCAACGAAATGCAGTGTCCAACTTCAATCTGCCGCAAAAGTGATACTATCGCAAAAAAAAGCGATAGCATCACGAAGTCATGGGTATTTTATTATTTGGGAGTTGCCTAAAGGGTTTTAGAAAAATCCTAATATCATCGCATCGAACTCAAATACTCCTATCACCTCAAACCTATTACCTATTTCTTATGATTTCCTCAAATCAAGAATAAACTTGTTTAACTATTAGAGTTTATACCGATTTAACGTAACCAATTGATTTAATTAAAATTAGTATTTAGACAAATGTCATAAAATCAAGCACTTAAGATTAAATCGGAATAATGTCTATTTTTTAGAGATAATTGAAGGGTGTCAACAGAATTAATTGTTTTTAATTGAGCCTCTGGCAAAATTATTAAACGTTCCCCAGGTAAAACCTGGGGCTATTCAAATTCAACCCCTACGGGGTTGCACCGGGTTTCACTAGGAAGAACGATAATCAACCCTTCCTGCGGGGTTGTCCCTGGTTTCACCTGTGGCTATTTATGGTAGTCCTAAACATGTAGTGAGTTGACGGATGCTATCCCTTGCCGGGATAGTATCCGTTTGAACACCATCACGACTGGAACAGGACTACTCTATTTATTTTTAAACTCTCAACCCCAAAGGGGTTTTCAGGCAAAAGTTTTTCTAAAATGTGAATAGCCCTAGGTGTCAACCTGGGGTTTTGCAAGAAGCTCAATTGTTTTTAATTTTTAATTTATTAGCTGGAATATTTCATAAACCACTTGAATTTGTTAATAACAAATTGATTTAGAAGTCATTTGAGTAAAAACGGTTTGGAAAACCCTATTTGCTCTAAAAACACAGTAATCCACGTACCCGGCGTAAATAGCGATCATCCGCGTTAGCTATTCGCTATTCACGGCTCAAAATTCGCCTTATGCGAAATTGGCGAAGGTATTGCTCATTAATATATAAAATTAATAATTCATCATTTCAATTGACAATTCGATTGAGCGGAGTCCAAGCTTTAGCTTGGGTTGGACTGAATTCAGTTTGGACTCCTATACTATTCATACAGGAATTTATCATGGCCCCATTGAACGTTGAACAAGCACGCTTTAATATGGTTGAACAGCAAATCCGCCCGTGGGAAGTTCTTGAACAGCGCGTGTTGGATTTAATCTCTGATGTGCCCAGAGAAGAGTTTGCGCCAACCGCTTATCACTCACTGGCGTTTGCTGATATCAATATTCCTTTGGCACACGATCAAGCGATGATGTCCCCAAAAGTCGAAGGACGCTTGTTACAGGCATTAATGCTCCGCCCCAGCGATACTGTGCTAGAAATAGGGACGGGCAGTGGCTATCTGACAGCGTTGTTAGCAAAATCTGCTAAACATGTTGAAAGTGTGGATATTTTTGAAGGTTTTGTCAAAGCGGCCGAAGTGAAGCTTAAGGCATTGAATATTAACAATGTTTCTTTGAACACGGGCGATGCCATTAATGGTTGGAATACGGGCACCCGCTATGATGTGATTGTACTGACCGGATCTGCCCCCATATTAAAACCGCATTTTCAGACGCAACTGAATGAGGGCGGCCGTTTGTTCGCGATTGTTGGAGAAGAACCGGTGATGCAAGCCCAGTTAATTCACCGTATTAATGAAAATGAATGGAACATGGATGCTTTATTTGAAACATCATTACCACCTTTGTTAGGCGCACCTGAGCCAAACCGTTTTGTGTTATAAATGTGATGCGTCATTTGAGACCATTTGAGCTTAAAGCTTATTTAGAAAACGCCGGACAACCTCTATTACTTGATGTACGTGAGCCTTGGGAATTTAAAATCTGTCATCTCGCAGGTTCACGTTTGGTGCCCATGCGAAAAATTCCGCAAGAGATAGAGACACTTGAGCCATCTCAAGAAACGGTACTGATTTGTCATCATGGTATTCGTAGCCGACAAGTGGGGTATTTTCTTGAAAATGCGGGATTTACTTATTTGATTAATTTAACCGGGGGTGTTGAGGCATGGGCAAAAGAGGTTGATCCTAATATGCCAACTTATTGATGGGAATAGGGAATAGGGAATAGGGAATAGGGAATAGGGAATAGGGGAGCCTATTTATCAATTGGTTAACTTATTTTTTTTTAGTTATAAATTTTAATTTATCATTCCCAATGCCGGCTGCCCTTCTAAACCACAGCGCTTTGTCATTTCTTTGTACGAAGAAATCTTACCATTACCAAATCAGGTTCCTGCTTTAGGTGGATAGCCCCAAACCGCGGCAAAAGTTTTTCTAGGATTTCTTTTACCGCGAACCCAATTCCCCATCTACGCAAAAGTTTTTCGCGAAGCTGTCAACTTTTGCGTAGTTCCCAATAAAAAGTGTTTCTTTGTATGCCTCAGTGTCGCTCAGTCTCCTGTGTGTGTATAAAGTTTGGACTCTTTTTTCAACTCTATTAAAAAATATGTATAGAACTCTCAGTTTTTTTTTATTGATTGGCAGCTTGCTTAGTAGCCCGAGTCAGGCCGAAACTCTGTTAGAACTTTATCATCTGGCCCAACAGAATGATCCCGAACTGAAAATTGCCTATTCTGAACATCTTGCTATTGCAGAACAAAAGGCACAAGCCGGTGCGCCGTTGTTGCCGCAGGTAACGTTGGGCGCTAACGTGACTGAAACTTGGAGCAAAAATGACGGGATGTTTGGTGGCAGCAGAGAAAACACGGGTGCGGGTTATAACGTTTCCCTCAATTATGCGTTATATCGACGCGATCTCAGGATTCAATTACAACAAGTGGATAGCCGAATCAAGCAGAGCGAAGCCGCTTATGAAAGCGCAAAACAAGCATTAATGGAACGACTGGCGGCCCGTTATTTTGCCGTACTGGCTGCCAATGACAATGTCGAATTTGCGCGTAGTGCTAAAACCGCCTTTAAGCAGCAATTGGATGAAGCGCAGCTGCGTTTTGAAGTTGGATTGATCGCCATCACTGATGTCCAAGAAGCCCAAGCCGGTTACGATTTGGCGGTGGCCGATGAGATTCTTGCCAAAAATGAACTGGATAATGCCCATGAAGCCCTGCGCGAAATCACCGGGACTTATCATGATGTGTTAGCGACCTTAAATGAAGACACGCCCTTACTGGGGCCCGAACCGGCCGATCTTGACAAATGGACTCAAATTGCACTAGAACAAAGCCCAGAACTCATCGCCGGACAAGCTGCGGTAGAAACAGCCCGTCAGGAAATGGACAAACAACGTGCCGGCAACTGGCCCACCATTGAATTGGTAGGCCGACACAGTTATAGCGATGTCTATCGAGGCGATGAAAATCCCTTAGGTAATAAAACAAGGAATAATAGTCTGGGTATACAATTGAGTTACCCGCTGTATGAAGGGGGCGCGATCCGTTCACGCATTCGAGAGGCTAAACATCGCCATGTTCAAGCACTGGACCGATTAGAGCAACAACGCCGTGCTATCCAAAAGCAAACCCGTCAAGCTTTTTGGAGTTTGCGATCCAATATCAGTCGAGTAAAAGCCCTTAAGCAAGCGTTAATTTCAACAGAAACTGCGTTAAAGTCCATAAAAACTGGGTTTGAATTGGGCACACGGACATCCGTTGATGTCGTCAATGCCCAGCGTGATTTACTGCGTGCCCAAAGCAATTATTCCCGTGTTCGCTACGATTATGTGCTTAACACGTTGCAACTGAAGCAGGCTGCGGGTTTACTCAGTCAGGATGACTTAATCGGTATTAATAATTGGCTGAGCCAGCACACGATAGAATTCCAAAAATAGCCATAAATTCAAAGGCTTGTCACACAAATTGCACCTGTCGATTATTTTTCGATTTGGCAAATTTCGATGAAAACGACTCCCCTTCATTCTTACGGAGGGTTGGGGATTGGGAACTACGCAAAAGTTTTGGCTTCGATCCAACTGGGGCAAAGATTGGGACTTGGGCACTGCCCTTTCTCATTTCCCTTGGGAGGCGGATTGGCATTGTTTGCCGCTTGTCCAAACCAATAAGACAAGTCCTTGTCCAAAAAATCAGGGACAGGCAGATATTGAGAGCCATCAAAAGAAAAACTCAAACCAACCATGCCATTCATAATATTAAGAGAACCTGAACGTAGATAAATACTTTCATCAACCAATCGCAATATGCGAAAGCGCTCAAGTATGGGGCGGACTTGTCTGATAGAAATCATCGCATTGGCAGGGTATCGATGATGAGAATAGCTAAGATACATATCCGGATCAAGCAGTTGTTCTACGTCATAAAGGCGATATTGATAGGGATCATCCATTTGCCACAACATCACTTGAGCCCCTGAGTAGTGCATGGTGACGTGAAATATACCATGCTCGCTAATGAGTTTGATTAAGATGCCCTGAATATCGCCCAAGTAGTTATCAAGGAGAGTGGTGATACGTTGTGGTTGCGACTTGTGAAGGGGGGGGCAATGCTGTTGCAACCGGAAAGAGGGGGGGGTGGGATGGGTTACGGACAAAGGCAGATGACGAATATCGAAATCTGCTACCACAAAACCTAAAAAAAATTGCTGATCGTCAACCACCGGTTGCACAGCACTGATACACGGGCGGCCGGTGTGCTGACTGATATATACGGACGACAGCATAAAATGCCGCTTGGGATACAAGCTAACAGAATAAGGTCGTCTCGATAGATCTTGCTCACGATAACTGGTATCAATACCGCTGGCACTGATATTGGAAGTGATTTGTTTGCCAAATTTATCAACAGCATAAATCAAATGACAATGGGGAATTGAGGCGAAATGTGTACTTAAGACTTTGTCTAAGCTGTCTAAATCTGACCACACAACCACACATATTTTAGATAAATTAAGCATCGCTGGTTCAAACACAGCCGTCAATATCTTACGTTGTTCTCCAATTGTTTGTTTAATCCACATTTTTCTCTCCTCCACCGTCACTTTTATTAATCATCGTCAGTTGGCCCCTCGCCGCTCAGCAAAATCTAGAGTGTGATAAAAAACTTGGGAGCTATTTGTCATTGTGTGAGTATTTTAGTTAACCATCTCAGGGCTTCGTCAAAGTTCAATGTAACTTATTGATTTTTTATTAAGCAAAATCACTTTTTTTTTATAAAAGTATATTGAAAAACAATCAGTTACATAAGTGTCGTTGTGCTGGCAAAATTTTACCCAAATAAGTTTTAGGAATTGTAATGGTCAACATAGATATGAGACCTATTAGATATGATACCGATTTAATCTTAAGTGCTTTATTTTATGACATATATAAAAATTATATAAATAAATCAATGGGTTACGTTATACTTACCACCGTCATAAATTGAGAACTTTTAATTTGGATGGCTATAAAATAAGTCTTTGAATTTTAATTAAAAATTCAATTTAACTCTGGGGAACGAAGGGGAACGAAGTGCCCTGAAGTGTGTATAAATCGCTATAAACGCTATCAAACACTCGTCATTTCTCTGCTTTAGCAAGGGCATGCCTACGTTCTCCTGAATCTAGGACATACTTTTTGGATTCAGGCTTACGCCGGAATGACGATGTATGGAGCAAGATGATGTTAAACATAATAGATTCGTCATGTTTATTACACCTGTCCCTGCGTTCGCATAGAATGGGAATCCAGAACTGATGGATGGCTTTAGATTTACAAGCCACAACGGATAGCATCCTGAGACGGGATGCTATCCGTGAAGCTATTTATCTGAACGTCTATAGTCAGTATAAAAGAGGCTTCCAACCTTAAGCGAGACAAATGTAGGATGAGCATCGCAGTGTCTATCTACCATACACACGTACCCGTCTTGCTGGGTAGCCTATTCTTCTTTTTATTTAACCTATCTATGAAAAAATTCAGTTTACTATAAGTTTTTTATTTAAAGTAGTCCAAATATCGTCAAAAATATCTTTTGTTATCATAAAATAATATTATGTGTTGAAAAAATGCTTATTTATTAATTAAGTGTTTTAACGAAAACCATCTGTGTCATTTCGAGCAAGGCTCAAATCAAGAAATTTTTTGGTTTCTCACCGGTTAAGATTTCTCCATTCATCAATATGACATTTAGGCAAGGGTTTTTGTTCAGGCACTACTCTATAGATAGCCTAATAAAAAGAACCAGGTGCATTT
>QNER01000072.1 GCA_003646175.1 Candidatus Parabeggiatoa sp. nov. 1 | reverse complement strand
TAAAAACTCAAGCATCCAAATTCACCACCGACAGCGCGTTCTTTTCAATAAACTCGCGTCTAGGTTCAACTTGATCGCCCATCAACGTGGTAAAGATTTCATCACTGGCAACCACATCCTCAACGCGAACTTGCAACAAATTGCGCGTATCGACATTCATCGTCGTATCCCACAGTTGAATCGGATTCATCTCCCCCAGCCCTTTATAGCGTTGGATATGCAAACCGCGCCGCGCTTCCCCCATTAACCATTCAACAACTTCCTTAAAATGACTCACCGGCTGCTTTTTCTCCCCACGTTGCACGTAAGCATCTGTTTCTAAAAGGCCTTGGAGTTTTTCGTACAATTCCACAATCATTTTATATTCTGGGGTATTGAAAAAGCCTTGACTCAAGCTGTAAGTGCTTTCAACCCCGTGTGCAATCACAGTAATATGAGCAATTAAACGGTTCTCCTCAGACAGCGGTTGCACAGTAATCTGATAACGATGCTGTGCGTTTTCAAGTGCGTTCGCCAAGCCTTCAAACCACTGTTGCGTTTTGACTTGATCATACACATCGGCACTGTCAAGCGGGGCTAAATCAATCATCGCTTCTAACGCAGCCGCTGGCACTTGGCGCGAGATACGTTTGATAATCGCCGTGACTTGCAAATAGTGCTGAAACAGATTTTCCAACGCTTCCCCGCTGAAGGGGGGGGCTTCTGAATTGACAAACAACTGGGCGTTTTGCAACGCCAATGCCATTAAATGCTCATTGAGTGCCGCATCGTCTTTAACATATTGCTCTTGTTTGCCTTTAGTGAGTTTATACAAAGGCGGTTGAGCAATATAAATATGTCCCCGATCAACGAGTTCGGGCATTTGCCGGTAAAAAAACGTCAACAATAACGTCCTGATGTGCTGGCCATCTACATCAGCATCTGTGGCTATAATCACTCGATGATAACGCAGCTTATCAGGATCATATTCTTCCTTACCGATACCGCACCCCAAAGCGGTAATCAAAGTGCCCACCTCAACCGAAGATATCATTCTGTCAAAACGGGCCCTTTCGACGTTTAAAATTTTGCCTTTCAAGGGCAGAATGGCTTGATATTTTCTATCGCGGCCCTGCTTTGCGCTGTTATGTACAAAAACACCACTGGCTAAAGCAAAGTTGTGAGTATGCGGGACTTCAATGTCGTAAACGTCCTTAGGTTCCGTCAAAGACTCAATGGACACAATACGATGGTTGTAATTGTTCACCGCTTCAGATTCTCCCGCCGGCCTCGAAGCTTTAGCAGGTTCACCGCATAAGGACTTGACTCCTTTGTAATGTTCAACTTCTTCAGCCACACGGCCTAAAGGCGAAACCGAGTTAAAATGGCGGCCGTAGTTATCGGTCAAAGTTTCGGTAGAAACCCAAGCTTCACTACAGGGATTCCACACCATTTTGAAAGTTTTGTTGTCAGAGAGTTTGCTATAAAGCGGCATCAGTGAATCATCGGGAGTCAATAAAGCGGCTGACTTGTAACTAGCATTACGCAACATAAAAGGATGATCGGGTGTGCAGATAATAGTTTCGTCATTGTCCAACGTGAGTTTAATCACCTTGGCATCCGCTTGAGTCATACGGGCATTGATAATACGTTCCAAACCAATGATACCATCACAGCGAATCGTATAGCAGAAATGTTCATTGCCCATTGCCTGCTCAGCCACCAATGCTTTAAAGCTAATAGAACGATCATCAGCCAGCCGAATCAATGTGTCACCACAAAAACACCCACCAGCACTATCGCCTTCCACAATAAACAATTCCGACAAAGCCGGATCTTTTTCCTGACAATCCGCCAATTTTCCCGGCAAACCTGCGATATCTAGCGCACTTTTACGCCGTGTCATTTCACGGGCTTTACGAGCCGCTTCTCTGGCACGAGCCGCTTCAATGATTTTGCCTGCGATATTTTTAGCATCGTTGGGCGTTTCTAGCAAAAATTCATCTAATTTTTCGGCCACTATCCCTTCCACCACGGCTTTGACTTCACTCGATACCAATTTGTGCTTGGTTTGTGAAGAAAATTTTGGATCAGGCATTTTCACCGATAACACTGTCGTCAAACCTTCACTAACATCATCACCGGAGGTAGCGACTTTGGCTTTTTTTAAAAAGCCTTCCCGCTCTAAGTAATTATTAAAGGTGCGCGTCAGTGCGCCGCGAAATCCCGCTAAGTGCGAACCGCCATCGCGTTGGGGAATGTTATTGGTAAAGCAGAAAATGTTTTCATGATAGGAATCATTCCATTGCATCGCCACTTCCACCGCAATGTTATCTTTTTGGCTTGACAGATAAAACACGGTATCATGCAATGGCGTTTTATTCCGGTTCAGCAGATCTACAAATGAGCGAATACCGCCCTCGTCTTCAAAAACATTTTCCTTGCTCGTTCTCTCATCAACCAGACGAATCCGCACCCCTGCATTTAAAAATGATAATTCCCGCAAACGGTTAGCGAGAATGTCATAATGAAACTCGATATTGGTAAAGGTATTGCTACTGGGTTTAAAACGAATTTCGGTGCCGGTTTTATCGGTTTCGTCCACCACTGCTAAGGGTGCGAGGGGAACACCTTCTTGGTAAGTTTGTTGATGGGTTTTACCCTCCCGATGGATAGTCATAACAAGTTCTTCTGACAGAGCGTTCACCACGGAAACACCTACCCCATGCAATCCACCGGACACTTTATAGGAATTATCATCAAATTTACCGCCCGCATGTAATATGGTCATAATGACTTCTGCCGCGGAACAGCCTTCTTCTTGATGAATATCAACCGGAATACCGCGCCCATCATCAGTGACGGTAACAAACTCGTCGTGGTGAATTTGCACGGTAATTTCTGAACAATACCCCGCCAACGCTTCATCAATGGCATTATCCACCACTTCAAAAACCATGTGATGTAAACCCGTGCCATCGTCGGTATCGCCAATATACATGCCGGGGCGTTTTCTAACCGCATCTAACCCCTTTAAAACTTTGATATTAGTTGAATCGTAAGTCGTTTCAGCCATCGCTTTCTCCAAACATTTTAAGTTGGCTTATTTTATCATTTTTAGGGGTGATTTTGTAATTATTTTTAAACTGTGTGGTGGATGGTTCTTTCAAATGATGATTATTTATTTGATAGGTGGTAAGGCGGTGATGTTGGTGCATTAAATTTTCATGAGCTTTGTGGGATAAAAATTGAAAATAGTTGATAAATTTGAAAGAAAACTTTTATAAAAACTATGACAGGCGAGTACAACGAATCCCGAAAAAAAACGAATTAAGGAATTTTGGTTGAAAATTGCTGATATGAATTGTACTTGTGGGTTTAATCCGTTGATTTATGGGATGAGTTGTACTCAACTGATAGGTGACAATACTTACCATCTATCAGTTTCTAAATATTCAACACTTCAGACACAGAGTGACACAGAGACAAAAAATCTTAAACTCTGTGTGACTCTGTGGTGCTCAGTGAACTCTGTGTTGAAAAAAATCTTGAACTCTTGTTAATCTGATGGTATAAAAAAAATATTAAAAAATTATTGTCATCCCAAAACTTTACGTGCCAAGTGGGTATTTCTTATAAAGCAATCTGGGCATTAAAAATCAGTGGGTTACACAGCCAATCCATAAATTTCAATCACTGAACTGCGTTCAGATTATGAGGGTTTGGTTTTATTGACATCTAAACTATAAAATATTATAAGTTCCCAAAGCGTTGCCCTGGGCTTTAATAAAGTGCCCTTTCAGGGCTGAGTAGTTACAATTTACCAAGTTCAAACCACTTAAAGTGTTTTTCCGTAAAAAAAAGTGTGATCTAAACGAGTTTTTGTACAAAGAAGTGATGCTATCGCAATCGATACGCGATAGCATCACGATTTGAACACTTTTTTGTCCTGTACAAAAATTTAAACTATCTCACGCTTCGAGCCAAGGCGCAAAATGAATTTGATAAACAATCCTTGTTGTTATTGAGAAATCATAACCATGACAAACGAACAACTCAAAAAACAGATACATCGTGAACTGACTGATGCCAGTGTCAAGATTTTTGAAAAAGTGGGTGATGGAGTCCAAACTTTAGTTTGGCTGGGCTTGCCAAACTAAAGTTTGTACTCCTAAAAATGCGAGAAGATTCAAAGGATAATGTGAGTTTGCGTTGTGAGATTTATCGGCGCTATTTGGAAAAGCATTTGTTATAGTTCGTCTTGGTAGCGGATAATTTCTTGTTATCGTTCCCACGCGCCTGCGCAATCAATACCATTAAGTTAAGGGCAACCACAAGTAAGGGCAACCACAAAGGATTGCCCCTACGAACGTCATATTTTGAAAATCCCGTCTCGATAAGACCTCGGATTTCTTATAACCCGCTACTCACTGCTACTTCAAGCACCCCTTCTCAGACCAACGACACTGTAGCTGTCCGCTGTCACGCAAGCAATCGGTAGCCCCACAAAGGGTAGCACCATAGGTCCAGCTCGAATCAACTTTTTGCGACGAGCAAACATTCAACACTTTGAGATATTTCGGCAGATACACGGCGCGAAAACAGGCGGTTTGCTCCTGATAACACTCGCCCTTAGAAAGACAGCAGTTATTGATATCATTGTGACTCGTATATTGAAAGGCACCGGTCAGAACCCAATTCACCACATCCGCTTTGTCAGTCGGAATATCATTATAGGTTCCATAACCATTAGGGCCTACGTTATAGGGATCGACGATACCCTCGGCGAATTTGATATGGATATCCGTAGCGCAGCTATTCACGGTCCAATTGTCGTCCTCAAGCCCCACACCATAAGCACATGAGGGTGTCATCCCCAAGGCTTGAGGTTTCGGTGCCTCATCCTGCCCTAGCCCTAAGAAGGAGTAGCTGTAGATACTAACCGGTTTTCCGTTCACGATAATTGTCTCGGCGGCCTTGCAATCAGGACAGTGAAAAGTCACCTGCGAGGATGCGCCGCCCATCTCCACGATGCCGAAGCGATTGTTCGGTTGAGTTTGTCTAACCGACATCCAGGCATACAATCCCTCTTCATAACCAGTGAGGGTGCGAGTATCTATCATCACGTCATCACCCACCTCTTTTCTAAGCTTGGCTTTCAGTTTTTTCCACAGCTTGGCACTTTTTTTACGTTCGCTCTGCTCCGCGATTCGCATGCCAGCCGTCGCCAGTACCCGCGCTGAATCAAGCTGGCACTGAGTCGACCAATCAAATGCAGACCACTGCGGTTTACCATCATCATCAAGCGGACCATTTTGTTTAATGCGCTCTAATGAACCCACCACCTCATTCACCACCGCATTCACATCACACCAACTCTTGCCACGGATCCCCCGCACCGGATCTGCTAACGCCGCTGCCGTTGGACCCGGATGTGCGATCCAGTCCTCCCCTTGCTGCTGATAGATATACAGACGGGTGCCGCTACTGCCAGCATCGTAGATGATCTGGCAATGCGAAGCGGCAAACGACAAGGGTGACGCGATTGCATTGCCCGCGATGATTAAGCTCAACACCCATTTTTGGTTGTCTCTCATTAAATTGTTCCTCATGTCAACATCAAACTTGTTAAATTAAAATAATTTATTAACTTGACAATGTCATATTCTTTGTACAGGGCAAAAAAAATGGCCCATATTGTAACTCATTGTTTTTCTTGAGGACACTGTGAGATAGCTCTATTAATAAATACAATAGGTTACAAAATGTTGTCCTGTACTGAGTATCACATTATGACCACCGTCACAAATTGCGCTTTTGTCATTTAACAAACACAGTTTCCCTTCGGTTCGAGCGAAACGAGAAATCCGGAAAATGAGCATGACGATTTTTCGCAAAACTCGAATATTACCAGAAGGTTCAGTTTGTAACGGTGTTTAGCACAGCACCTGCTAATAACGTGAGTTCGGCTTTAAATATCAATGAGTTATATCAATGAGTTATAAATGATATATTTTAATCAATCAATTACAATCAAAATATTTGATTAATAAAGAAATGATATAACTTATTGAAAAATCGAACTCGCGTTAATAAATGGTTATGGTTATTGTCATTTAAGAAATCAAGTTTTTGACAAAAACTTGATTTTTATGATGTCATGCTATTGTTGAAATGTGACATTGTCAAGTTAAGTGTCTGTAAAAAAATGGAAGTACAACTTCTTTCCTGATTTGACGGATTGATTTCCTACAAACCAATAGAGGTGTTCAAACTGTGGAAATTGGGAATTGAGGATTGGGAATTAAACATGATAAATAACAATAAGTTAAAAAATCACTCCCCATTACCTATTACCCATTACCTATTCATAAAGCATCATTCAATCTTAGGATTAGGAAATTTTAACATGACTAATTTCTACGCCACCGGTGGCACTCTGCCACCCGACGCGCGCTCTTATGCGCCACGCAAAGCCGATACCGATTTATACCAGGCTTTAAAACAGGGCCAATTTTGCTATATCCTCAATAGTCGGCAAATGGGTAAAAGTTCCTTGACGGTGCAGGTGGCAAATCGGTTGCGCGAGGATGGGATAGTTGTTGTTATTGTGGAACTATCGGGCTTTGGCACACAATTGACGATTGAGCAATGGTATAACAGTTTACTGACCAAAATGGGTCGAAACTTGGGTATCAAAAAACAACTTGATACCTTTTTGCGCAATAATCCAACCACGCCAGTGCAACGTTGGATGCAAGCCATTCAGGAGGTTGTGTTAACGCACTTTAAACAATCCATTATTTTATGCTTTGATGAAATTGATATCGTCCGCAGTTTACCGTTTGCCACCGATGATTTTTTTGCGGCGATTCGGAGTTGCTATAACGAGCGGGCCCAAAATCCCGATTTACAACGGTTAACTTTCTGTTTAGTCGGCACCGCAAGCCCAACGGATTTAATGGCCAACGCACAAGCAACGCCCTTTGATATTGGGCAAGCGATTGATTTAACGGGTTTTACGTTTGCAGAGGCCATGCCTTTAGCACCGGGTTTGCAGGGTCAAGCCGATAATCCAGAAGCCGTGTTACGGGGACAGCCGTTTTTAACCCAAAAAGTCTGTGAGTTATTTTGTCAGCATACCGACGCGCCGCTAACCAGCGGACAAGAAGCGGCTTATGTGGCGCAATTGGTGCATAGCCATATTATTGAGCATTGGGAATCTAAAGACGAACCACCGCATTTAACCACGAACCGCAATCGGTTGCTTGAACGTGATAATTCTCAACACACTTGGCAATTGTTGGGGTTATGTCGCTTTGTCCCTGTCACAGCCAGAGGAAATGCGCGAAGCGCAGGCAATGGAATTGCGTTTGACCGGGTTAATGGTCAAACAACCGGGGGGCAATTACAGGTTTTCAATAAAATTTATGCGCAGGTTTTTAATCAGCAATGGTTGGCGCAAGCACAGCGTGAAACGTTAGCTGAAAATCCTTATTTGGGGTTATCCGCTTTTCAAGCCGAAGATGCAGAACGCTTTTTTGGGCGTGAACAGTTGACGGCAATACTGTTGGAAAAATGCCGCGATTTAGACACCGCCCAACTACCACGCCTGTTACCGATTCTGGGGCCGTCGGGTTCGGGTAAATCGTCGGTGGCACGCGCCGGGTTGATGCCGGCGTTGCTTCGCCATTTTTTGCCAGATAATGTCCAAGTTGAAATATTCACGCCGACATATTTTCCCCTCAAAGAGATGGCTAAGCTATTGGTAACTGCTCAATAGATTGATTATACGGATAAAATAGATGAAATAGCGCGTTTACTGAGAACGCAAGCTAATACGTTATTAAATAGGGTTAAGACATTCACCGCAATTTGAGGAAATTTATACGTTGTGCAAAAATGCCGCAGATGGCACGGCGTTTATTGATAATCTGATAACGGCGGTACAAGATACGTCTGAATCTTCAAAGGGCTTGTTGGTGATTTTGACGTTACGCAGTGATTTTTTAGGGGCAACCCAGCGGCATGGCTTGCTGAATCAAATCATTGCGCGTCAAGCAGTGATTGTGCCGATGATGAGTGAGGCCGAGTTGCGTGATGCCATTGGTAAGCAGGCTGAACAAGCGGGACATCCTTTGGAGTTGGCAACGGTGGATTTATTGGTTGAACAAGCGGACGGGCGCGAGGGGGCGTTACCGCTATTGCAATTTGCGTTAACGGATTTATGGGAAGGTTTGCGTCAAAGGATTGTGCCGTCGGAGACTTTACGCCGGATTGGGGGTGTCGGTGGTGCGTTAGCCGGAAAAGCGGAAAACATTTATCAAAGTTTGTCTGAGGCGGACAAGCTGGTTGCCCGTCGTGCTTTCTTAAAGTTAATTCAATTAGAGGAAGGCACTAAAGATACGCGCCGCCGTGTCAAGATGATAGAGTTGGTTGCTCACGGCGAGGATGAAAAAATAGTCCACGCTATTTTAAGTCGGTTTGCCCAGCCAGATGCGCGTTTGGTGACGCTGTCTAAAGATAAACAGCATCACAAAACGGCTGAAGTCACGCATGAAGCGTTGTTAGAAAATTGGCAAACTTTAAAAGAGTGGTTAGCAGACAGTCGTGACGATTTACGTTTTGAACATCGCTTGAATGACGCGATTAATAATTGGCAGCGTCAACAGCACGCGGAAGGGTTGTTATGGCGTTCGCCGGATTTAGATTTACTCCATAAATATTATCAACACGCTCATCAAGATATGACGGCGGTGCAAGTGGCTTTTTATCAGGCATTGGCGCGTAAACAACGGCAAACGCAATGGTTAAAACGGGTGACTGTTGCGGTATTGGTGGGGTTGATGGTGGCTTCTGGCACATGGGCGTATAATTATAAACAATCTCAGAAATTAGTTGAACTCCAAACTCAATTACTCAAAAAAGTAAGTTGATAAACTAGCATCTTGTGACACACAAATAGCAAAAATACCAGCAAAAACCGTTAAAAAGCAAATTGAGTTCCAAATCCAATTAACCAAACAAGTTGAGGAACAAGCTCAGATCAAAATCCAATTAGCCAAATTGGCTGAGAAAACATTTAAGGAAAGATCCAAAAACGCTGAATTAACTGCTAAAATAGCTATATTCATTGCTCAACAAGAATGTGACAATGCCTTTGAACAAATTTCTGAACAAATCGCACCACAAAAACTTGATAATGCAAAACTAAAATTCTCTGAACAAATTGCAAAACTCGATAAAAAAGTCAAATTAGCTGTGAGCAAAACAGAGACAAACGCCAAATTGGCTGATAAACTAGCCAAATTGGCTGAAAAATCAGCTAAGGAACAAGCCAAATTGGCTGAGAAACGAGCTGAGTACAAAGCCAAATCTGCTGCATTAAATGCTCAACATGAATGTGACAATGCAAAACTCTATGAATAACTCTATGAACAAATCGCACAACTAAAACTTGATAATGCAAAACGAAAACTCTCTGAACAAATTGCAAACTTCATAAAAAGGCCAAGTTAGCTGAGAGCAAAACCAAGTGAACTAAGAACAAAGCCAAATCTGCTGAAAGAATAGCTGAGAAACAAGCCGAATACGCTGCATTGTGCAAAAATATCTTTCTTAAATCGCTGTTGCTAAGTTTCAAATCGCCTCAAGCAATTACGCCTTGCCATAAGTTTTATCCAGAATATAATTTGAAAAATGGGTTGATGAGTATGCGCGGCGGTGGTATGAGGCGTGGCAGCATTGAACTGCTTGATGAGTACAACGAATTTTGTTCCTAAACGAATTTAAGTATGCTTGGCGAGTTTAGGCCTCTTTATTCAGAGCGACAAATCATTGACATCGAGTCATTTTATCTCGTTTTCATGTTTATTTCATTCGTTTATCCTAGTCATTCGTTGTACTTATATTGAGAAGTATGCACGGTGGCTTAGTCAATAGTCTGAATCAGAATAGAGGAATAAAAAATGCCAGCTAAAGATATTTTCCATGATGTTGTTAAAAAAGCACTCGTAAAACCGGGTTGGATAATTACAGATGAGCCATTGTTAGTTCAGTTTCGTGATATTGACTTGTATGTTGATTTATAGTTTTTCAGAAAAATAATTTCAGTAGGAGGGCAGATACATAGCTGAAGCCTTGCAACCCCGAAGGGGTTGAATGTGAATAGCCTTAAGGAAACCTGGGGAGGGAAAAGAGATTGCTTTTGTGAAATTATTTATCTGAACATCTATAGGTGCTGAAAAAATTGCCATTGAAATCAAATCTTTTATTGGTAAATAACATATTTGTGAACTACATCAGGCCGTCAGACAGTTCATACATTATCGTATGGCATTGCAAGAATAAGAATCAAAACGTACTTACTTTATTCCTTGCTATCTCTTCAGAAGTCGATAAAGATTTTTTTACCCGCTATCGAAACGAACCAACTCAAGCTGATTGTTTACGATCTGAAAACGGAGGAAATCATCAAATGGCTAACTTAAGAAATACCAAACCCGTGTTGAAAACATCATTAAAGCATACGCACGTTATAAACCCGCTTATGGTGAAATGGAAAACCAAGTCATTTTTGATAGAGAACATAATCACTACCAACTTAATCGTGTCGGCTGGAATAAAGACTTACGAATTTTCGGTTGTGTATTACACCTTGACATCAAAGATGAAAAAGTTTGGATACAATATGATGGTACTGAAGACTGGATCGCAGATGAATTAGTGGAATTAGGGGTTCCCAAAGAAGACATTGTGCTGGGTTTTCATCCGGCTAACAAGAGACAATACACTGGATTTGCAGTGAGTTGATTAAAAAACGCCAAACAAGGCAAAGTTGAAGCGGCCGTCGAGCAGTTCAAGCAAACTCAAAAGGTGGATGGGCGGTTTAAGTTTGGGGTGGGATTGATTCGTTAAGCGCTGCGGTTGGCAAAGCGTTTTGAACCGGATTTAACAGATTAAAGGATTAACAGGATTATGATTTGATGTTGTTTGACTCCTGTTATATGATTTTGCTTGTTAAAACTCACTTGACAATGTCACCTTTCAAGAACCACACCGTTTTTCGTACCAGGTTCGCCTTGTACTCCTTTGAATCTTCTGCCGTTTTTATTACTTGGTTCGCCTGAAACGAATGATAATATGACATTGTAAAGCTAATCCGGTTAATCTTTTAATCCGTTAAATCCTGTTCAAAAACTGAATAATATTGAGGATTATGCGCGGCAGCTTAGTCAATAGTCTGAATCAGGATTTTCAGGATTATAGGATTAACAGGATGGGTTTGTTAGCCAAGTTTGGTTTTTATCCTGAAAATCCTAAAATCCTGTTAATCCTGATTCAGACAATAAAAATTCGTTTATTTCCTAATTTATCCTGTGACTCCTTAAGTCTGGTATCTTGATTCAGACTACTTATTCTGTTAATCCTAAAATCCTGTCAATCCTGATTCAGACAATAAAAATTCGCTTATTTCCAAATTCGTTGTACTAATCAATTAATTTATAAAGCTTTTATCCTGAAAATCCTAAAATCCCGTAAATCCTGATTCAGACAAAATTCATTTATTTATTTCTATCATTTATTATAGTAAACCATGAATCGAAATGACTTTCAACAACTGGCTGAAATTCGAGTCAAGGAGGCAAAAGTTCTCCTTGATAATCAGTGTTTTGATGGTGCCTATTACCTATTGGGTTATGCGGTGGAATGTGCTTTAAAAAGCTGTATCTCAAAACAGTTTAAAGAACATGACTTTCCAGACCTTCAAACGGTAAAGGATAGTTATACCCATAGCTTTCAGAAGTTATTGGTGATAGCTGGTTTAAAACAGCAATTGCACAATGACGGGCAAGCCAAACCCCAATTGCTTTCAAATTGGATGCTTGTAACAAACTGGTCTGAACAGTTTCGTTATCAACATGGTATGACTAAACCCACAGCACAAGACTTTTATAACGCTGTAACTGACAACCAAACTGGGGTACTAACATGGCTAAAGAACTTTATGTAGGTAAAATCCTTACCAATGAGATGATTACTGTTGGTAAGCAACTTGTTCAACGTCTTGAAGCTACGATGCCAATTTCAGCCTCATTCTGGTTCTATGTATCTGAAGCAGAAAGCTGGCATTTATTTATTGTCTCCCCCCGTGTATTAACCGAGGGACCTAAGACAGTCTGTGACACAGTTGTTAATACCCTTAATGCAGACAACGATGATGAATACGCATTGTCATTCTTTAACGTATCGGTGACAGATGTTCATCATCCTTATGTGTCATTGCTGCATAAGGTGCGTCTCAGCGATCAACTCTTCGATAGAAGGTTGACTGGTGTTGGCGTTAACGGTTCTGGTTACATTGAAGATGCTTATATTTATCGTTTATACGCTGCTAAAAATGAAGCCTTTTCTCATTTGCAATCACCGGCGGAAAATGAAGAACTGGCGGTTGCTATGGCATAAAACATTAATGCCTTTAATCCAGTTTGTTTAAATAAGCGCAAAAGGTAGATGAGCGGTTTTTGGGGGTGGGGTTGAAGAGTATGCGCGGCGGCTAAGTAAATAGTCTGAATCAGGATTGACAGAATTTTAGAATTTTCAAGATAAAACCTTTATATTTTAATAAGTTATTCGGTTAATTCTTAAATCCTGAAAATTCTGATTCAGACAACAATAATGAAGTACAACAAATTTAGAACTCCTGTCAAAAGGAGTATCAAAAAATGCCCGTTCTAAATATAGAAGTTCCAGAAGAAATCTGTCATTGTTATCAGACAATAGATGTGCTCAAGCAAGGATCGAAGAAAAATTAACTTCCCCTTTGACTGGGTTTAGTGCCCTTTAGGGCACTTGAGCTTTTAGACAATTGCGGCATGGAGATTTCCGTTTTCCTGCACTATACATTTTTCATCAGGTGATAATCGCCATATTAAATTAAGGCTACCCAATTTACGAGTGATTTAAAATTGACGTTGCCGAAATCTTGAACTCTTGTTAGTCTTATGATATAAATAACAGCCTAAAAAATTAATTATTGTCATCCCAAAATAACCATGGTTTAAGTTATCACTTTATGTGCCAAGTGGATATTCCCTACAAAGCAATGCGGGCATTAAAAATAGTAGGTTACAAAGCCCGCAGTACCAAATCACTGAACAGTGTTCAGATTATCATAGCTTGGTTTTATTGACCTCTAAACCGATTGGTATATTGTTTTCCAGAAATAGCCTTGGTTAAAATCGTTTATTTTCGGGATGAGTAGTACTATTGGATTTAATTATAGGTAGTAAGTACCCAATTTATAACACATTGACAATTAAGCGACTTTAATGAAAGCCGACAAGCTGCCGTTGAAATCTTGATAAGAGGATAAGTCCCATGAAACATCAACGCATGGGTATTTGTACTAACGTTGGTAATTGCGCTCTTGCCGATAAAAAAGAAAAAATTCCCATCACTGGGAAAAGTGGTGAATGCCCAAATGGTTGTGGCCCACTGGTTGAAATAAAACTGGCTTCTTCCTTACTTAAGAAAGGGGGACTGGTTGCTATTTTAACACTCTTTCTGGGGGGAGGTGGCTGGTATTTGTTATCATCTAAGCCTAAACCCACTTTGGCGTGTGGCCCAACGGAGATTAAAACACCTAGCGGAGAGTGTGTTCCTAAAACAGATACTCAGACATCCACTATTAAAGCTGTACTTCCTGAACCAGAGCCTGAACCTTCTGACTTAGCGAAGTTAATGACCAAACTCCGGCAAGAAATTGAGGAACTCAAAGATAAGATTCAAGAGCTTGAGAGACGGGGGGAAGAAACGGCTGATCTGAAAAAACGACTTGCCAAGCTCGAAAACGAGGTGAAGGCTGAAGAAAATAATGATGAGGACGAGGTTGACACAACCCCGCTTGAAAAAGGACTGGCAGAAATTGAGGACGAGGTTACGCAAAAATTGGCGACAAAGGTGCCAGCCTGTTTGTCATCCGCCCCGCCAGAATTACGGAACCGATTTCCGATGTTTTTTGTGCCTATCATGCAAGGGCGAACAATACCCGATCATCTGCGCGTCTGGATGAAGGGGTTTGCTGATACCATTAATGAAACTGCGTTTTTTATTATGCGTAGAGAAGTGACGGTAGGCGAATTCCAACAGTACGTGAACATTTTAGATGTTCAGCAAAAACAAGCGTTAGGAAACGCATGGCAACAAGAAAATAGAAACGCGTTGCCAAAGAATAATCCCGTTGGATCGGTACCATGGTGGGCAGCTAACGGATATGCGGATTGGCTATTTGAACAAACCGGCTGCCCGTTGACATTGCCGACTTATAATCAGTGGATAGCGGCTACGATACGCTATGCAAAGCCTGACGAGGCTGTGACGTTAGATACCACACAATTTGATCGTAAACCCAAGCAACGCGAAGAAAAACCAGAGAATGTTGTTGATTTACTGGGTAATTTGCGCGAATGGTCCATAGATGAATGCAGTGGGCGTGCCCACTACATCCTTGGAGAGGATTATAAAACGTGGCGAGCGAATATTATCGGGGAAGCCATTTGCGAAAGTAGTACGTTCAACACAATTGGTTTTCGCTTGGTTTTGCAAGAATAGCAGCGAGTTCTCGGATGCTATCCCTTCTTAGGGATAGTATCCGTTTAAACATAACGGATTGACGGATTTGACGGATTGATTTTGTTAATACGGATGTGGCTCAATGTCTTGATAAAAATGTATTGAAATGAGCCATAACCTATTATTTTCACCCTTTTTAAGGGAGGGAAGTAGATGCACAAAAAAATATCCAATATCATACTCATTAGCATCATTATGTGCGGGTTTTGGGGGTGTGCAACAACACCGTCGGCTTCAAGAAATACCCCAACTCAGTATGCAGGCGATCAAACCCAGCCAGTGAGTCGCAAAAGTTGTGCTTGTGGCAATGATGCTGCTGTT